>JBCCDT010000066.1:0-22722 GCA_039030635.1 Pseudomonadota bacterium | reverse complement strand
GGTTGGGCGCATGCAGACCTTAAAGCTCGATCACGATCTTGCCCATGGCCTGGCTGCTGGCCAGCCGTGCATAGGCCTCCGCGACCTGGTCGAACCCGAAATGCTGATCGTCCAGCACCGGTTTGACGTGACCGCCATCGATCATCTCTGCAATCTTGGTCAGGATCGCGCCATGCACCTCGCGGCCTGTGTCATACATCATCGGGATCAGCATGAAGACCACGTGCAGCGACAGGCCTTTGAAATGCACCGGCGTCAGATCCATTTCGAGCAAGGACACTGTCGATGCGACATGCCCATTCAGCTTGGCCGCCTCAAACGAATGAGTCATGTTCTCGCCGCCCACAGTGTCAAAGACCACGTCAAACCCGGTGCCGCCCGTGTGTTCGGCCACGTAATCCTCAACGCTCTGGGTTTTGGCATTGATCGCGCGCGCGCCAAGGGTGTCGATCAATGTCATTTGCGCCTCGCGCGTGCCGGTGGCGGACACGGTTGCGCCCATATGCTTAGCCATCTGCACGGCCAGATGCCCGACGCCGCCGGCACCGCCTTGGATCAGCACGTTTTGGCCCGGAGAAACGCCCGCACGGGTCAACCCTTCATAGGCCGTGATCCCGACCAATGGGATCGCCGCGGCCTCTCGCATCGTCAGGGACGTGGGCTTTTTGGCAATCAGACGCGCATCGGCGTTGATGTATTCTGCCAAGGCGCCCGGCAAGTCCAACAGACCGCCCGCGCAGCCATAGACCTCATCGCCCACGGCAAAGGCGGTCACACCTTCGCCCACGGCATGCACCGTACCGGCAAAATCCATGCCGAGGATGGCAGGCAGGGCCGGCGACAACGGAAGGTCGGCCCCCATGTCACGGATCATCGTGTCGACGGTGTTCACGCTGGTGGCGGCCACTTTGACGATGACATGGCCGGGTGTTGCAATCGGATCCTCTACGGTGACGGCCTCAAATGCCGCGTCGGGTCCGTAGGTGGTGAGGGTCATGGTTTTCATCTCTGCGCTCCTTTGGTTCGCTTTGACCCTCAGATACAAGTTTGATTTCGCGATGAAAGGCAGCCGTTCAGAATTCAGAATTCGCCAGTCGTTGATAATGCAAAGGGTGCCGCACAGGTGGGCGCGACACCCTCTTTGGTGGGTCAGGTGATCTCTTGCACTTTCATCACCAGATCGCCCCAGTTGCGCTGATTTTCCATGTCATGCTCCAGCCCTTGCTCATCGGCGAGGGTGAAGCGTTTGATGGCAGGTGTTTTGCTGGTGGCTTGATAGAGCCAATAGGCCTCGGCCTTCAGCGCCTCATCAATCGGTTTGTCGATGGATTCGTAGACCATCTGCTTGCAGGCATGGATCGACTCGGCCGGGAACTGCGCAATCCGGTGGGCAAGCGCGTCGACAAAGGGGCCAATCTCGTCCGGTTCCAGCGCGCGGTTGATGGTGCCAAACCGTTCCGCATCGTCGGCACCATAGTCATTGGCGCTCAGGATGATCTCCAACGCTTTGCCCAAACCCGTCTGACGCGCCATCCGGGACGCACCGCCCCCACAGGGCAGGATGCCCATACCGACCTCCATCTGCATGAAGCGGAATTTGCCGCGTGCCGCAAACCGCATATCCAGGGCCAGCGCCAATTCGTGACCGCCCCCGCGGGCAAAACCTTCGAGCTTGGCAATGGTGGCCTGGGGCACCTTGCTGATGCGCTCACACACCGCCTGCAGATCAAGAAGCTGAGCCTCATCCCGCGACACCGCCTCTTGCGACATGTCCTTGAGAAGCTCGGTGTCGTAGTGACAGACCCAGACCTCCGGGTTGGCCGACTGGAAGACGACCACCTTCACGGTCCGGTCCCGCTCCAACCGCATGGCGAGGCTGTTGAGATCGGCCAGCATTTCCTGGCCCTGAACATTGACCGACCCGAAATCGAAGGTCACGGTGGCGATGGCGTCTTTGACATCAACGGTGAATGTCTGGAAGTTTTCATACGTCATGATTTGTCCTCATATGGATCAACCACCCGGCAAAAGGCGGCGTGAGATTGGGGTTGGTCAGGGCGCTTGCGTCCCTGCGAGGACACTTATTCGATGATATTTAAATATAAATGCCGTTTTCGACCAATCAGAATTCGTAAAACAAACATAAATCCACAGCCGCGGAATGTTTCAAACTGTCTCACTCCGAGACAGGTTTTCCCGTGCCACGTACCTGCGCCTTTTTCGCCCTTGCTGGACCCCGACCGCGCATCACAGGCTGGCCCCCGATTGCATTGCACATGACGCGAAACGGGAGGACAGCACATGGCACCAACGCAGCAAGAGCAGCATTGGATGTATCGCAACATGGTGACGAGCCGAAAATTCGAAGAAACCATCGCGGGCATTTACTTTGAGGGAAAAACACCGGTCTTCAGCATGGCAGACGGCCCCATTCCGGGGGAGATGCACCTCAGCGACGGGCAAGAGCCTGTGGCGGTGGGTGTCTGCGCCCATTTGAACGCGGATGATGTCGTGACCGCCACGCACCGACCGCATCATCAGGCCATCGCCAAGGGCGTCGACCTCAACAAAATGGCCGCCGAAATCTTTGGCAAGACCACCGGGCTCTCAGGCGGGCGCGGAGGGCATATGCATCTGTTTGACCCGGACGTGAATTTCGCCTGCTCAGGCATCATCGCGCAGGGCATGGGGCCTGCCGTGGGCGCGGCCCTCAGTCGGAAAATGCAGAACAAACCGGGCGTCGGCGTGGCCTTCGTGGGTGAGGGCGCCGTGAACCAGGGCGGCTGGCACGAGGCCATGAACCTCGCCGCGACATGGACACTGCCATTTGTGTGCGTGATCGAAGACAACGCCTGGGGCATTTCCGTCTCCAAAGAAGACTCGACCGCCATTGCCAACAACGCAGACCGCGCCGCGGCCTATGGCATTCCGGGCGTGCGCGTCGCGGACAATGATCCTTACGCGATCTATGAAGCCGCCGGTGAGGCGATTGCACGGGCCAGGGCGGGGGAAGGGCCATCGCTCATTGAGGTCGAAACCTACCGGCTTGCGGGTCACTTCATGGGCGATGCCGAAGGCTACCGGCCCGAGGGAGAGAAAGACGCGCTTTTCGAAAAGGACCCGATCCCGAAAATGCGCGCCAAGATGCTCGCTGACGGCGTGGCCACGGAGGCCGAACTCGACGCGATCGAGGCTGAAAGTGCCGCGCGCGTTGAGGCCGCCATCACATTTGCCCGCGAAAGCGCGGACCCGGCGCCCGAAGACGCGCTGACATCCGTGTTCGCGTGAAGGGAGGACATCATGAACGTACCTAATGAAAGAAAACTGACCATCGCCCGCTCCATGGCAGAGGCCGTGGCCCAGGAAATGCGCATCGATCCATCCGTCTTTGTGATGGGCGAAGATATCGGCGCATTGGGCGGGGTCTATGGCAACACGCGCGGCCTGCTCGAAGAGTTCGGATCAGAGCGCATTCGCGACACGCCGATCTCTGAGACCGCCTTTATCGGCGCCGCTGTGGGCGCGGCTCAGGATGGCATGCGCCCGGTGGTGGAGTTGATGTTCGTCGATTTCTTCGGCGTCTGCTTTGACGCGATCTACAACCTGATGGCCAAAAACATCTACTTCTCAGGCGGCAATTTCAAAGTGCCCATGGTGCTGATGACCTCGACCGGGGGCGGCTATTCTGACGCGGGCCAGCATTCGCAATGCCTCTATGGGACCTTCGCCCATCTGCCGGGGATGAAGGTGGTGTGCCCGTCGAACGCCTATGACGCCAAGGGCCTCATGACCGCCGCCATGCGCGATGACAGTCCGGTGGTCTACATGTACCACAAAAGCCTGCAAGGCATGGGGTGGCTTGCGACAGAACCCGGCGCCACGGTCAACACGCCGGAGGAAAGCTATACCGTTGAAATCGGCAAGGCGAAGGTGGCCCGCGCAGGCAGCGATGTGACCATCGTCAGCCTCGGCATGGGCGTTCATCACGCGCTCAAAGCCGCCGAGCAGTTGGAAGCCGATGGCGTCAGCGCCGAAGTGGTCGATCTGGTCAGCCTGGTCCCGCTCGACCGCGACACGATCCGCGCAAGCGTCGCCAAAACCGGCCGGCTGATCGTCGTGGATGAGGATTACATGTCCTACGGCGTCTCGGGCGAGATCATCGCCAGCGTGACAGAGCATGACATCTCCGTCCTCAAGGCCGCGCCCAAACGCGTCGCATACCCGGATGTGCCCATCCCCTATGCCCGCGTGATGGAACAGTTCTGCCTGCCCAATCCCGACAAGATCGTGGCCGCGTTCCAAGGCATGAAAGCGGCCTGAGCGCCCCAAAAAACGGGGTCGCGCCCTGCGGCCCCGTGCAACACTGAGGACACACCATCATGGCCACAGATATCATCATCCCCACCGACCTTTGGGAAGAAGACGAAGACGCGGTGATCACAACCTGGCTGGTCAGTGACGGGGCCAGCGTTCAAGACGGCGCACTGATCGCCGAAATCATGACCGCGAAAGTGCAATATGAAATCAACGCCCCCGCCTCGGGCGTTGTCAGCATCAAGGAAGCGGCGGATGCGGTCGTGCCCAAGGGCGCTGTGATCGGCACGATCTCATGACCGACGCCGTGCGCACAGTGCCCTTGCGCGGTGTGCGCGGCATGATCGCGGATGCCATGGTCAAAAGCCTCGCCACCGCCGCGCAGCTGACCCATCACGCCAGTGCCGATGCAACCGCTTTGATGGCGCACAAGGCGCAACTGGCGGAGGCGGGCACCAAAGCATCCGTCGAAGACCTGTTGATGCTGGCCGTCATCCGGGCGCTCAAAAAGCACCCGGATGCCAATGGCAAGGTGGAAGGGCGTGAGGTGCATCTGCACAGCGCCATCGACCTGTCTGTGGCCATCGCGCTCCCGGGGAACGTACTGGTCGCGCCCGCGATATTTGACGCAGGCGACATGGACGTCACAGCCTTGCGCACCGCGCGACAGGATTTGGCCGCCCGGGCCAAGATCAACAAACTGACGGTGACGGAGATGACTGCTGGGACCTTCACCATCTCCAATCTTGGGCTGACACGGGTGGAACACTTCACGCCGATCCTGAATGCCGGTCAAATCTGCATTCTTGGCATCGGGCGCATGACCGACCGGGCGGTGCGGGCCTCGGATGGGGGCATCGGTTTGCGCCCTCATGTCGGCCTGTCTTTGACCTTTGATCACCGCGCCCTCGATGGCGCCCCTGCGGGCGATCTACTGACCTCGATCTGTGATGAGATCGAAGGGTTGAGACCATAAAACAAATGAAACGGGAGGACACAATGTCTAACGAAACGATACATATTCACCTCGAAGTCGCAGTGCCGGAGGCCAATCGCGCGGGTTTCTTGGACCTCATGTCTGATCTGGTCGAGCGGACGAGCAAGGAAGACGGAACGCTCGTCTATGAATGGTATGAGGTCGGCGACAGCGGCACGTGGCACATCCTTGAACGCTACGCCGATGCGGAAAACGGCGATTTGCATGTCAAAGGGTTCGCCGAAAACTACGCGGGCCGGTTCTTTGAATTGGTCGACAGCTGCACCGGCATCGTGTCGGACAATGCCACGCCTTACATCAAGGCCGTGCTAGAGGGGATTGCGCCGCTCTACATCGTGCAAAAGGGTGGTTTTAACCGGTTCTGACAGGTCTTGCGCGCTCAACTGGGTCGGGAAATGCCGTAGATGTTCATTTTGCGATGAATGGTGGCGCGGCCTATCCCGAGATGTCTTGCCGCTTTTGACACGTTCCATCTTGCGCTCTGCAGCGCATCCAGGATCATCGTCTCTTCATCGAAGGCAGCCCCGGGTTTGGGCGCGCGCGGCGCGGCAAAGCTGGGTTGCGCAAGCGCCAGATCCAGCTCTGATATGCGCCCGTCTTGGCCTTGCAACAAGGCCTGCCGCAGCGTGTTTTGCAATTCGCGCAAGTTGCCTGGCCAATCGTAGGCAGCAATCGCCGCTGAGGCCGCATCTGTAAGATCCACGTCATGGCCTGCCAGTGTGTTGGCCAGGCCCGAGGCAAGTTTCGCCGGGTGTTCGCGTGCCCGCAGCGGCGGCAGCGTCAGCCGCAATCCCGATAGCCTGTAGTAGAGATCATCGCGAAACGTCCCCGCGGCAACAGCCTCCCGGATCGGGGCACGGGCGGTCGTGATCAAGACAAGCGCGCCATGACCCGCGCCGTCCTCCTCTTCCAAGTGATCCAGCAGCCGCTTTACTTCCACCTGGGCAAAGGCCGGCATCTCTGTGGCATTGTCAAAAACCACAGCTTTTGGTCGCGCGTCCTGCGCCCCCAGCCGGGCCGATATCCGGGCTTGTTCCGTGATCGACCGCAGGTATGTGCGGTCCTCGTCACGGTCAGACAAGGCCGCGCAATCGATCGTGACAGCGTCATGTCCTGCGCTCAGCAACGCCGCAATCAAAGCGGACTTTCCGGTGCCTGTCTCCCCTTCGATGAGCAAAGGAATGCCGTGTTCGACACAGTCTTGCGCCCGCTGACACAAGGCGGTCATGCTCGGCGCCCCGATGCAAAGGTCCTTCAGGCTGGGCGGCAGCCGCCGGGCGATGGGCTTGGCCTGATCGCGCCGCAAACCCGGGAAGGGTTTCTGCGTGCCAATCGGCGCGCGCACCCACAGATCCAGAAGCGGCCCGTTGTCCCGGCGCACGGATGTGACCCGACCCGGCGCGCGATCAAGGCTGCCGGGGTCCGTTCCGAACACATCCTCAAACTGGCACCCTGCAAGCTCTTCATGGGAGACAAGCCCCGCCACGCTATGGGCCGCAGACGTCGCACTCAGCACTCGCCCACTGTCATCCACCGCGATAAGTTCGGCCCCTTTGATCAATTCACGCCGCCCCGGCATGGCGAGCGAGACAATGGTGGCCTCTTTGAAATCGCGCTCAAACAAGGTGGTCTGCAGACGACTGGCCGCCGCCCCCAAAAGCTGCCGTGCAAACAGGCCGTCGGCGGGATTGCCGCGATCCATCGACGACAGGCTCACAACCCCGATGATCTCATTGAGAGCATTTCTCAGCGGTACGGCGGAACAGGAAAACGGCTGCAACTTGTTATAGAAATGGTCTTTGCCATCCACGGTAAAGGCCCGCTTTTCCGCAAGCGCCATCGACACGCCGTTTGTGCCCGCGACCCGTTCATCCCAGACCGATCCGATCGCAATCCCGTTCCAGTCACTGTCCGCTTTGTGCCCGTTCAGACGCACCAAAATGCCGTCCTTGTCGGTCATCAGCAAGCAATGCCCGGCCTCACGTGCAAGCCGTGCAAGGTTCTGGAAAATCCCGTGCCGCCCGCCGATCTGATCGATCAACGCGTCCAGCCTGGGCGCCACCTCGGACGATTGCAGGCGCAAAATGGGCCGCCCTGCATCGCGGCTAAGCTTGTAGGTTCGTTCACAGCGTTGCCACGACGACCGAATTGCGTCCGGTGCAGATGCACCGGGATGTGTGTCCCGCATGAAAGCCTCCTCCCAAAAGCGCCTTCACATGCTGATCGTCACGGTAACACAGGTTTTGGCCTTTCGCCTAAAAACCTGTGATCGACGACAAAGCACGCATGACGGCGCTCACCTGATCGGGGTTCGCTGCCGCCGCGTGCGGGGCCGCAAACCGCCCGCTGTCATTGTCAAAATACCGGCCTGATGCGTCTGCAAATTCCGGGCTCGTGGCCGCACGCACCAAGATGTCGGCCCCGATGCTCAAATCATTGCCGGCGATGCCGAAGCCTTCCTTGACCATCTTGGACGCCAAAAGAGATCCGGGATTGACCGCGACAAAGACCGGGCCGTCCGGCATGGCTTTGGCCATCTCGGCCGTCCAGATCGTGATGGCCAGTTTGCTTTGGGCATAGGCGTCCATGTCCCCCATCGCGCGATACTGTTCCATCGCGCTGACATCGACCGGGGCCTGCGCTGCAGAGGACAGGTTCACCACCCGCCCGTCAGCGGCGATAATCGGCAAGAGCTTCTGTGTCAGGATATACGGGGCGATTGTGTTGACGTCGAAACGTATGTCGCGCCCGGCCTCCGTTTCCGCCATCGGTGTCTTGAGAATGCCCGCATTGTTGATCAACGCGTCCAAATGCCCATGATCGGCCAGCACGGCGTCGGCCATGGCCACAACGTCACCCATGACGCTCAAATCGGCGCGATAGGTCTGGGCATTGCCCCCGACCTCTGCGGCCGCGGCGGCCAGTTTGGTATCACTGCGACCATGCAACAGCACGGTGTGTCCGGCCGTGGCCAGTTTGCGCGCGGTCAAAAGGCCAATGCCGTCTGTCGCGCCTGTGACAAGAATGGTTTTGCTCATGATTTGGTCCTTCAAAGGCTGAATTCAGGAAGCAGGTCATCGGCGATCCGCTTCATCGTATCTTCCACATCCGCGCTGTTGAAACGCAGGTTCAGGGCGACGTGATTGATGCCCAATGCGCGCACCTCGCTCAGGTATTGGCGCAGGAATGTCGTCCCCGAGGCGAAGCCCAAATGAATCGGGCGCGGGTCCGCATCCGCCTCAGGCAACACATCAACGTAAAGCGATTGCAGCACCGGTTTCGTCGGCAAGCCTGCATTTGCAATCCTCGCACGATAGTCCGACACGACCTGACCCTGGGCACTGGGATTGCGCGGATAGGTGATCCAACCATCGCTGTTTTGGGCCACCCAATCGGGATGCTGGCGTGACCCCCCGGTGATCAAAAGCGGGATCCGACCGCCCACAGGTTTGGGCAACATGTCAGCCGCCCCCGTCAGCACGCCCTGTTCCGTTTGGGCGCGGGGATAGGCGTCGGCCATCGCGCGAATATAGCTCACACTGTCGCGAAACCGCTCACCTCGGCTGTCGAAATCCATGTTCATGGCCGGGTATTCTTCGGGTCGGTCACCCGACGCCACACCCAAAAGCAGCCGCCCCCCCGAGAGAACATCGACCGAGGCGGCAGATTTCGCCACATGGGCCGGGTGGCGCAACGGCAAAATGACAGAGGCCACGCCAAGCCCGATCTGTTTGGTCGCACCCGCAAGCAGGCCAAGATAGACGAACGGATCAAATGTCTGCCCGGCATCGCCAAAACTGGGCACATTAAAAGGCACATCCCGCAACCACAGCGATGAAAAGCCCAGGTCATCGGCCAATTGCGCCCGCTCAATATGCCGCTCAAGCGTCGGGGTGGGGCTGTTGCCATGGGCCTCCAGCGGCGTCACCAACCCAAGGGTCAGCTTGCCGGGCTGAAAGGCCCGCGCGTAAGCTGCGTTGATCTTCGGGAAACTCTGCGTGCTGTCGTCCAACATGGTCGTCCTCAGTACCGCACCAAAGTGCGGCTTTCGATGCTTTTGCGGATGCGCGTGATCTGTGGGTCTTCGATCAGATCGATGGCACTGTGCCCAATCGAGGCCAAGCCCTCGTTATCATAGATGTTAAAGATCGCGACCTCATCGGGCGTCATTTTGGAATGATAGATCCATTCATGGCCTGGGTTCGCGGCCAGCCCCATGATGTGGCCCTTGCGATCGGGATAGATCAGGTCAATCTGGATCCAGTCCTCCTCCGCCACGGTCGAGGGCCGCACAAACCCAAGCGGGGCTGAGTTGATAGCCTCCCCAACCGGGCGCCAGACATTGATAAAGCCGTAATGCCCGCGGGCCCACTCGGCCGCACGCTCCGGGCCCAGTATGTCCACCAAGCGTTTCTGAGCGCCCTCCGGGCTATAATCGCTATGGACGTTGCGGGCGGGCTTGCGATCAGAATTCGGGTCATCCGCACGCACGGTATGATCGAAAATCACGACCTCTTTGGCCGAGATCTGGGTGCGCAAAAGTTGGGTCAACTCCGCGTCATAGGCCGCTTGCCAGCCATCGCTGGAAACATCACTGACGCCCGTTACCGCCTGCACGATCGCCACGCTGTCGGTCGCAAAATCAGCCGTGGTCTCGCCCTGACGCAGATCCTGTACGGCAATCTGGGTTGCTACCAGTTCCGGCGAAATCAAGCGCCCAACATGGCCGCCCGCGTCAATCTCAAACGCTTGGCGCTCAGGTTTGTGAACGTGATAGTTGACTGTGCCGACGCTTGCCATGACGGCCTCCGTGAAATTGCTGTCGATGAGCCCAAGTTAGACATTGCTCATGTCAAATAAACACCCGATAACGCCATTCAGAATTCGGATTTTGGATATAATGCGATGGATACCGACGCCCTCCGTCTGTTTGTACTGG
This sequence comes from Pseudomonadota bacterium, assembly GCA_039030635.1. GTDB lineage: Bacteria > Pseudomonadota > Alphaproteobacteria > Rhodobacterales > Rhodobacteraceae > Roseovarius. Next base: position 12,472 of record JBCCDT010000066.1, on the reverse strand, counting down.
CAGCAGAAAAACTCAACATCAGCGCCGCTGGCCGGGATCTTGGCCTCGCGCCAGCCGTCTCCAGCGCGCGCCTTGCCAAGCTGGAACAAGCCGTCGGCGCTGACCTCCTGCACCGCTCGACCCGCAAGGTGTCACTGTCTTTGGAAGGCGCGGAATTTCTCCCCTATGCGCGCGAAATCCTGGCCCAAGAGGATGCGGGCCTCGCCGCCCTTGGCAAGGGCGAGGCGGACGTGTCCGGCACCCTCAGATTTGCCGCGCCCAGCACCTTTGCCCAACTCTATATCGCGCCCTTGCTGCCTGAGATCCTTGCGGCATATCCGGGCCTGACGCTCGACTTGCGTCTGTCGGATTCTGAATTTGACCTGATTGAGGGCAGTTTCGATCTGGCCCTCAGAAGCATGGTGATGGAGGACAGCAGCCTCAAAGGCCGCAAACTGAGTGATGACCTCAGGGTGCTTTGCGCGGCACCCAAATACCTGGCCTCACGGACCGCACCGAACCATCCTGATGACCTCGAACATCACGAGTTGATTGCATTCAAAGATCTCTCACCGCGCGCCTTGGTGGCAGAGGATGGCGAGGTCGCAAGCTTTGACCCCCGCAAGGCCAAAAGCCGCCTCATTGTCGATGACGGGTTGAGCCAGAAGGTGACAACCATGGGCGGCGCGGGCATCTCCATCAACTCGCTCTGGAGCGTCCACCAAGAGCTGCGATCGGGCGAATTGGTGCAGGTCTTGCCTCAGTGGCGGGCACAGGCGCAATCGGCGCTTTGGTTGGTGTATCCCAAGTCCAACGTGATGTCGGTCAAGGTGCGCGTTTTCATGGATTTCCTGCTGCAGCGCTACAAAGGCGGGCACCTGTGGCGGGTTTGAGCCTCCGTTTGAAACCACCTCACGTCGTTTCGTCCATATAAATGGGCGGGTGACCGACCGGTTCGCAGACATTTCGACCAAGTTCTGTTGCCCGGATGGTGTTGGTGGTTCGCCGTGCGAAACCCCTTTAATGGCGGACCCGATGGGAGAAAATTCGAACTTGGGACGCTCTCATCGTTTCTTTGAGACGACTGCCGCTTAGTTCTGTTTCCCGGATTGTTTTGATGTTTCGCCGTGCGAAACCCCTTTAATGGCGGACCGAGGAGGATTCGAACCCCCGACCCCCTGATTCGTAGTCAGGTACTCTATCCAGCTGAGCTATCGGTCCGTGAGGGCGAGGGAATAGACCCACCCGCGCAGGTATGCAAGAGCTTTGTCGCCCCTCACGCAGGATGCGCGTCGCGGGGCAGGGTCATCACGAATTGCGTGCCGCTCTCACCGGTGTATCCCAGCGAAAGATCGCCCCCGTGGCCGCGCAAAAGCTCGCGCGCAATCGACAGGCCAAGCCCGGTGCCGCCCTTTGTCGTGCCGCCTTGGAACGGCTGGAACAGATGCTCTTGCGCCTTGCGGGGCAGGCCGGGGCCCGTGTCGGTGATGGTGATCACGTGGTGTGCGTCGCTGTCCTGGGCGGCGATGCTGATCTCGCCGGGTTGGCCTGTGGCAATGATCGCCTGCCGGGCGTTGCGACACAGGTTTGAAATCACCCGGTGCAACTGTTCCGCATCGGCGCAGACCAACATCGCCACCGGCACATCGGCGGCAAAACTGACATCGGCCTCGCCCACGGCCAGGCGTTCGGCCTCAACCACATCTTGGACCAGATCATCGAGGTTGATGCTCGCCAAGGTCGGCGCGGGCTCTTCGGCCTTGCCAAAGGCCAGCGTGCTTTCGCACAGATGCACCGCCCGGGTGATGGAATTGACAAGCTTGGGCGCCATACGTTTGACAGCCGGGTCCTCGCTCATCTCGATGCGGTCGGTAAAGAGCTGCGCCGAGGTCAGGATATTGCGCAGATCATGGCTGACCTTGGCCACAGCACCTCCCAATTGCGCCAACCGCTCGCGTTGCTTCAATGCGCCCGTCAATTGCGTCTGCATTGACAAAAGCGCCTCTTCGGCTTCACGCAGTTCGGTCACCCCGGCGGAGGGATGGATCAGATATCGCGCATCCTCAGGCGCATCGGCATAAGCGGCCATGGTGCCCACCACATGCTTGATCGGTTTCACCAGCAAGGCGCGCACCGCAACAAACAAAAGCCCCGCCGTGACGATCGAGATCACCGCCGACAGGATCAAAATCCGCACGCCGTAATCCAGCATCGCATCGCGCAACTCTGACGTCTCCAACGTCACTTCGATGAGCAGGCCCCCCATCTGACCGGGTTGACCAATCACCCGGATCACTTCGGTGTCCGGGTTGGTCAGCCGCGCCAACGCATCCCGGATCAGCACGGTGGCCGACGGATCGCGCAAATCAAACGTGGTGGCAATGGGCGCGGGCATCGGCGCGGACAGCATCAATTGCCGCGCCTCATCGCGTCTGAGCACGACGTTAAACACGCCTGCATTCATCAAAAGCTCTTCGCGCAACTCAGTGCTGATATCGTCACTGGCCAAAAGCGCCAAAGAGGCAATTTGCGAACGCTCCAGCTTCATCCGCAGAAAATCTTCGCGAAACCGCGCCACGGACGGCACGAAAATCAGGATCTCCGCGATCATCACGAAGATCGCCGTGAGCACCAGAAACCGTCCCGAAAGTGTGCGTAGAAAGGTCATCGTTCCAATCAGTTACGGAAGCCAGCGTTGGACCAGCCCCACGATGGTCTTGACCCTAGGGTTATCAAACAACCGCGGTGAGAAATAGGCCCCCGCGACACGTTTGTTGACCTCGCCCAAAGTGGGGTAGGGGGCGACCATATTGGCGACCTGGCTCATCTTCAGTTTGTTGGCGATGGCCAGCGCCCAAACCCCGATCAATTCGCCCGCCTGCGGCCCCGCGATGGAGGCGCCGACCGGGCGGCCCTTGACCACCATGATCTTGATCAGACCCTCGGTCTTGCGCTCAGCGATGGCGCGGTCATTGCCGCTGAATTCAAACCGGGCGATCTCCAGGGCCGATCCATGGGCTTTGCGCGCCTCGGCCTCGGTCATGCCAACCTGCGCGAGTTCTGGATCGGTATAAGTGGCCCAAGGGATATGATCCGTGCGCTGCTTGGCAGGCAGGCCAAACAAAGCAGAGCGAATGATCACCCCCGCATGATAGCCCGCCACATGGGTGAATTGCAGGCCCCCGGCCACGTCCCCAATGGCATAGACGCGTTTGTTGGTGGTCTTGAGGCTGGCATCCACCTTGATCCCGCGCTTGTGCGTCTCAATCCCTGCCTTGTCCAAATCCAGCTTGTCGATATTGGATTTGCGCCCCACAGCCATCAACAGATGCGTGCCATGAAAGCTGCGCCCGTCCTCGGTGCTGACCGTGATGTCGCCCGCTTTGCCCGAAATCTCCTTGGCCAGCGCGCCCTCGGCAATCTCGATGCCTTCCGCGCGCAGGCGGGTCAGCACGACCACCGCCATTTCGGGATCATCATTGCCAAGCGCCTTGGCCCCTTCAATCACCGTAACCTTGGAGCCGAGCCTTACATGGGCCTGCGCCATTTCCATGCCGATGGGCCCGCCGCCGATGATCAACAGATGCTCTGGCTGCTCGCGCAGGTCAAAGAGCGTTTCATTGGTCTCATAGGGCACGGTCTCCAACCCCGGGATCGGCGGGACCAAGGGCGAGGATCCGGTGGAAATCACCACCCGACGCGCCGTGATCACCGTGTCGCCCGCCTGCACCTCCGTGGGGGAGAGAAAGCGGCCGTATTCGGTGATCACCTTGACGCCGAGACCTTCAAACCGCTCCACACTGTCATGGGGGGCAATGGTGGCGATCACGTCATGCACATGGTCCTTGGCGGCGGCGTAATCCACCTGGGGCATCTGGTCTGCAACACCGTAAGGCTGCGCATGGGCCTGACCGTAGGCGGCTTTGCCCGCGGCGATCAGGGCCTTTGAGGGGACGCAGCCAAAATTCAGGCAATCCCCGCCCATCTTGTGGCCTTCCAGCAGGACCACCTTGGCTCCCATCTGCACAGCGCCCGCCGCGACGGACAAGCCTCCTGAGCCGGCGCCAATGACCAGCAGGTCGGTCTTAATGCGTTCCATGATTAGATGTCCTTCTTGCCACGAATGGCCTTGATCAGAATGGGCAGTGCGGCCAACACACAAAGCCCGAGGATCGGCCCGATCACCTGCGGCTCCCACAGGATCGACAGGTTGGGGCTTTCGCCGCGGTCAAACACTTCGCCCAAGCCCACCCCGATCCAAGTAAAGACCAGCGCGCCGGGGATGATGCCAAGCACGGTGGTGACAGCAAAGTTGCGGAATTTCACCCCCACCAGCGCGGGCAGCAGATTGGCCACGAAAAACGGCACGGCAGGCACAAGGCGCAAAAGAAACAGCACGCTGATCTCATTCTCGCGCAGCCCATCCTTGAGCTTCTTGAGGCTGCCCTCAGAGGCGTCCATTTTCGCCGCCAGCGTGCGCCCCAACCCGTACCGCGCGGCCAGAAAGATCATGGAGGCCCCGATCGAGGCGGCCAGGACGTTGAACGTCGTGCCAAGCGCGAGGCCAAACAGAAACCCACCCGTGACCGAGGCCACCGCCGCCCCGGGCAGGGAGAAGGCCACGATGATCACGTAAATGGCGATGAACGCCGCGGCGAGGCCAAGGAAATTGTTGTCGCGAAACGCCAGCAGCGCCTCTCGATTGTCGCGCAATGTCTCAAAGCTCAGGTAATCCTTGAGCGTAAAGAACCCGATGACGGCCACCAATAGAATGAGCGCCAAAGGCAGATGTCGCATGAGGCCGGGTTTGGCGGTGTTTTGTGCGTTGTCCATGTCATGCTCCGGATCTGGGGTCATCGGGTCTGTCCCACCTTACATGCGCGGAATGTCCGGGATGCGCCAGCCAACTCACGCGGCGGTGATCCGGGGTGAACATGTCCTAGGGTCATTTGCACCATTCCACAGGATTTGTAACATGGACCTGCCACAAAACCCCTCGTTTTGTTGCAAAAGGCCCGCCAGGAGGTTTGACTTGATGGGCAGGCGTCTCTATAGACCGGGCTTCACGAAGATTTCCGGGTGCTGCGCACGAATCCCGCAGGCCCCCGACTGACCGGAGAGCGGATCAATGAAACGCACATTTCAGCCTTCCAACCTGGTGCGCAAGCGCCGTCACGGGTTCCGCGCGCGCATGGCCACCAAGGCCGGTCGCAAGATCCTGAACGCACGCCGCGCCCGCGGCCGCAAGTCGCTCAGCGCGTAAAACCGCGCGCAGCCAAGGTTGCTTAAATGACACCGCCTGAGGCCTCCGTCCACAAAGCGGAGAACGCCCCTCAGGCGGTGCTTTGCGTTTCGACGTTGAAAACCCGGGCGGAGTTTCTGGCCCTCAATCGGGCCCGACGGCAAGTGATGCCGACCCTGCTGGTCCAAGGCCGCGACAGGCGGGATGGGACGTCAGAGGTGCGCGTGGGCTTCACCTGTTCCAAAAAGGTCGGCAATGCCGTGGCCCGCAACCGCGCCAAACGCCGCTTGCGCGAAGCCGCGCGCCAGGTTTTACCCAATGAGGCGCGCCCGGGATGGGATTACGCGCTCATTGGGCGGGCCGGGGTGACCGGCGATTGCCCCTTTGACGAGCTGACCCGGCATTTGGCCCGCGCCTTGGGCAAACTACATCTCTCCTCATGAGCCCGCTTGCGCGCATCCTCTCTTGGCCGGTGAAGGCCTATCGCCTGATCGGCAGCCCATGGGTGGGGCATTACTGCCGCTATCAACCGACCTGCAGCGCCTATGCGCTGGAGGCATTGGAAACGCACGGCGCGTTCAAAGGGGGCTGGTTGGCCCTGCGCCGGATCTTGCGCTGCAATCCTTGGGGCGGGCAGGGTTATGACCCGGTGCCCCAGATTGGCTCCGAGATCAGCCCAGAGACCGGCCAAAAGATCGGCTCAGAGACTGGCACATGCGGCTGCTGCGGGTCAGAGCCGCCCCTCGGCAAGGATGATGCTGGGCGGTGACACGATAGATTGGAAGGGCCGGGTGCCTTGCCATTCAAAATCGGCGAAGGCGATCTCTGCGATCTTTGTGTGACCCATCTGCGTGAGGACCACATGCTGTGTCGCGGGCGATGACAGCTCTCCCACCACATATCGCCAGCCGAGGTCTCGGGCATGAGCGTGCACCGCGTGGCGCAGGGCAGGGTAGATGCCCCTCCCGCGCGCGTCGCGGCGGATGGCCGCCATATCCACCAGCAGCGCCTCTCCGATTTGAGGGCGGCGCAGGTGCAGATAGGTCTGTGTCAGGTCGCGGGTCAGGGCGGCCACGGCGGTGTGCGCAGGCTTGTCAGAGGTGGACAGCACAAGATCGGTCGCGAGGATCGCCCCCAAGCAGCGCTTGGCGCCGTCCAAGGCCACGAAAGACAGGCCCTCGGCCACCATTGCATCGAAGTTGGGACGCAGGGTTTGGCGGTAGGTTTCAAGATCCGTGCCAAGGGCCGCGTGCAGCGTGCTGTCTTGGGCAAAAACCTTTGTGGTCAGCGCGAAGGCGGTGTCGGCATGAAGAGCGGTGAGCGGCTGAATATGTATTTGGGTCAACCGCTCGTCCGCCCTTCGGGCAGTCTCGCTTACGCCCGGCGACGGCGGCGGCCACCGGCGCGGCCGCCGCGACCACCGGCCTCTTCGCCGGCCTTGGGCGGGGCTTTGTTGAACCTGATCCACTCGCCGCCATGGGGGTCGTTGTTGGTGAGGAAGTTGGCGGCGCGAATGGCCTCCATTTCCTTGCCCGCCTTCGACTTGGTCGACCCCAGCCCAAAGAGCTGGCAAAACGTCTCATCATCCATGCCCTCGGGGATCACGATGCCGGCGGCCTCGGCCTCGGCGCGTTTGGCGTCCTTGTCGGCCTGTTTCACTGGCAATGAGATCGGGTTCATGATCGCCGATGTCATGCCGGCGCCCATCGCCATGGGCAAAAACGCGTTGTTGATGCCATGACGGTTGGGCAGCCCGAATGAGATATTGGACGCACCGCAGGTGGTGTTCACGCCCAATTCTTCGCGCAGCTTGCGCACCAGGGTAAAGACCTGCTGCCCGGCCGTGGCCATCGCGCCAATCGGCATCACCAGCGGATCGACCACAATGTCATGGGCCGGAATGCCGTGATCGGCCGCGCGTTCCACGATCATCTTGGCCACGGCGAACCGCACATCCGGGTCCTCGGAAATCCCGGTCTCATCATTGGAAATCGCCACCACCGGCACATTGTATTTTGCACAGAGCGGCAGCACCTGTTCCAGCTTGTCTTCTTCGCCTGTGACCGAGTTCACCAGCGGACGCCCTTCACAGGCCTCAAGCCCCGCTTGCAGCGCGCCGGGTACCGAGCTGTCGATGCACAGCGGCACATCGACCACGCCTTGCACCAGGCTCACCAGCTCTTTCATCAGCGGCGGTTCGACAAAGTTGTTGTCGGCGTAACGCACATCCTCAGACATCTTGTTTTTGAACACAGCGCCCGAGTTGATATCGAGCATCGTCGCGCCCGCCTCAACCTGGGCGAGGGCGTCGGATTTGACCATCTCGAAATTGCCCTGCTCCAACTGTTCGTTGAGAATGCGGCGGCCCGTGGGGTTGATCCGTTCGCCGATCACGCAGAAGGGCTGATCAAAACCGATGATCGCGGTTTTGGTTTTGGATTCGACGATGGTGCGTGTCATCTATGATGTCCTTCAGGCGGCGTTTGCCGGTTTGGTGGATTGGCCGCCGTTTTCGATGGCCCATGTGGCGTTGGTCTTGATCCCGCCCAGCGGGAAGAAATGCACGGATTCGATGTTGAAATCCGGGTTGGCGGCTTTGTGGGCGGCCAGCTCCGCCAGAACCTCAGTCGGCTCATAGGGCAGCAGCAGCTTGGTCACATCCATGGCCCGCTTCTGCAGCACCTTGAGCGACGGGCCCACACCGCAGGCAATCGCGAACTTGATCAGCGTCTGCAGCTTGGCCGGTCCCGCGATGCCGATATGAACGGGGATATCAATGCCCGCAGCCTTCAGGCTGTTGGCCCATTCAATGATCGGTCCGGCCTCAAAGGCAAATTGCGTGGCGAGCGCCATCTGCGCATCTGTCCGCTCCGAGAATTTCTGCTTCCACTGCAGCGCCTCATCGACGTGTCTGGTGGACCCGTCCGGATCAATGTCCTTATTGCCCTCAGGATGGCCCGCCACGTGCAGCCGCTTAAATCCTGCGCGATCAAACGCACCGCTTTCCATCAGCTGCATGGAGCTGTCAAAATCGCCATGGGGCGTGGTCACACCACCGGCCAGCAGCAGCGCCTGATCCACACCGGCCTCGCCCTGATAGCGTGCGATCCAGTCGGTCAGCGTGGCCTCATCCTTGATGATGCGCGCCGGGAAATGCGGCATCACCGGGTAGCCATCATCGGCCAGACGCTTGGCCGTGGCGACCATGTCTTCGATTGGCGTGCCTTCGATATGGGCGATATAAACGCGTGTCCCTGCGGGCAAAAGCGCGCGGAAATCTTCGACCTTTTCGGCGGTGCGCGGCATCACCTCAATGGAATAGCCTTGCAGAAACGCCTCCATCTCGGGCGTGGGCGAAGGCGTTTGCGCATCCCGCTTCTTAAAGTTCAAAAGTGCCATGACGGTCTCCCATAGGCTGCGTGGCGTGGGGCTCCGGTGAGAGGGGCTCCGGGGGGTGGCGGTCTGATCAGGCCCAGCCATTGTTGGCGATCAGTTTCCTGACCCGCTCACGATCAAATTCTTCTTCCAGGCGCGCGGCCTCGGCCTCAGCCACCTCGGCGGCGTCACCTTCGACCTGATAAGGCTCGGCTTTGCGCCACTCGGCCAGATAGGCATCCGCATCCTTGGCACCAAGCCGCATGGCCGCGGCATCAATGGCTTGCTCAAAGCGCTCATCGAGCTGCTTTTTCGCGCCGCGCCGCCCTTTGCCCACGATCACCTGCGCCGGAATATCGCGCCAGTATACCACAGTGACATCGACCATCGTTGATTCCCTATCTCCAGTTGTCCCTACCTAATGCAGACCATGGCCCCCGCGGCGTCGAATTTCGACAAAACGGTAACTGCGAGCGACACCGCGCTCACGCCGTCACCTCACCATAAGCTGCCCTGTCATGCCACAGGATCACGCAGCAGGTCACGTGAAAGCTCTTCATGATGGTCCCGCAACCCCGCTCAATGCTTGCGTCGGCGCGATTGAGAGCCTACGTTTAAATCAACTCGATATGGAAGGCGTGTATCCATGGCGCCTAAGCGTCCCGTAGGTGCGGGCGCTATCCCTAATACGGTTGAGAGCCCCGCACTGAACCGGCCCGGAACTGCCCCGCTATATGCTGCGTTGGATCTGGGCACTAACTCTTGTCGCATGCTGGTCGCCCGACCGAAGGGCAGCCAGTTTGAAGTCGTGGACAGTTTCTCCAAATCGGTGCAGTTGGGCTCTGGCCTGGAAAAAACCGGCAAACTGTCCCGCTCCTCGATTTACCGCACCATTCAAGCGCTGCGCGTCTGTCAGCAGAAGATCAAGCGCAACAAGGTCACCCGGATGCGGCTTGTGGCGACAGAGGCCTGCCGGCGGGCCACGAATGGCGCAGAGTTCATGGCCCGCGTCAAACGCGAAACGGGCCTCGTGCTGGACATCATCGAACCCCAGGAAGAGGCGCAGCTGGCCGTTGTGTCTTGCGCGCCCTTGGTGGGCAAACGCACCGAACAGCTTTTGGTGGTGGATATCGGCGGCGGCTCGACCGAACTGGTCTGGATTGATCTGACCAAAGTGCCCCCCAAGGAACGCGCGCAATCCATCATGCGGATGCACAATGGTTTTGAGCCGCGCGGGGACAGCGCCACGGCGGCCAAAGTGGTGGATTGGATCTCCGTGCCTCTGGGCGTGGCCACCTTGCGCGACCAATTCAACGATGTGGAAGATGATGGCGCGCGCTTTGCCTTGATGAGCTGGTTCTTTGAGGAAAACCTCGCGGAATTTGCGCCCTATAAAAATGAGCCCAACCGCGAAGGGTTTCAGATCGTGGGCACCTCCGGCACTGTGACCACCGTCGCGGCCAGCCATCTTGGCCTCAGACGCTATGACCGCAACAAGGTCGACGGTCTGCGCATGAGCTCGGAAGAGATCGACAAGGTGATCCGCTCGTACCTCGCCCTCGGGCCTGCCGGGCGACGCAAGGATCCGCGTATCGGCTCCGATCGGCAGGCGTTGATCATGTCGGGGGCGGCGATCCTGCAGGCGCTGCTCAGATGCTGGCCCACGGACCGGCTGTCGGTGGCCGATCGCGGTCTGCGCGAGGGCATTCTTTACGCGCTCATGTCCGCCGATGGCATGCTCGAAGACGACCCGATTGATTGAGGGGCAGGGATGGCCAAGACACCAGACGGCAAAAATACCTCCGGGCGCGGGCAGCGTGACCTCAAGGTCAAGGTCAAGACCGCGCGGGGGCGCAAATCCTCCTCCACCCGGTGGCTGCAGCGACAGCTAAACGACCCCTATGTCAAACGCGCCCGGGCCGAGGGCTATCGCGGGCGCGCGGCCTTCAAGATCATGGAGCTGGATGACAAATACGGGTTTTTGACCCCGGGCGCGCGCGTGGTCGATCTGGGCTGTGCGCCCGGCGGCTGGTGTCAGGTGGCCGTGCCGCGCGTCAACGCGCTCGGTGAGGCGGGCCGCCCGCAAGGCTACATTCTGGGGATCGACCTGCAAGAGGTGGAGCCCATTCCCGGTGTCGAGCTGCATGTTTTGGATTTCATGGAGGATGACGCCGACGATAAGGTCAAAGCCTGGCTTGGCGGGCGCGCGGATGTGGTGATGTCGGATATGGCCGCAGCCTCCAGCGGGCACAAACAGACCGATCACCTGCGCATTATCGCGCTGTGTGAGGCGGCGGCCTACCTGGCCTTTGACGTGCTGGAAAAGGGTGGCACCTTCGTGTCCAAGGTCTTGCAGGGCGGGGCGGAAGGCGAGTTGCAGAAGATCCTCAAGCAACGGTTTGACAAGGTGGCCAATGTCAAACCTCCGGCCTCACGGTCGGACAGTTCTGAGAAATTCGTGGTGGCAACAGGCTTTCGCGGCTAGGGTCCGCTCGTCCCTCCCTTCGGTCATGTCTCGCGTGGCTCAGGCCCTGAGCGAGGCCAGCGCTTTGACCGCAAAGGCGGTTTGCGAGGTCATGTCCTGATCGGCCGGCTCGAACCGCTCTTGCATATGCCGCGCGAGGTTTTCCTGGCGCAACAATTCAAAAAGCATGGCGTGGCGGGTCGGGGCTGCGCGCATGGGTGTCTCCTGCTGTCTGTGTGCCCCGACTGAGTGGATATTGTTAAAATCTGACGGAAATGGACCGAAAAAGGGGTGATTTGGCGCGCGGGCCTTTGGTTTTGCCGCGCTGGACTCGCGCGCTCAAATAGCGAAGCGGTCGCGCAGGAAAATGTGGCAGGGCCGATGCGGGGCGCTCGGAATTCAATCAGCTCTGTTGCCGTGATGGGTTTGGTGTTTCGCTGTGCGAAACCCCTTGAATGGCCGAGCTATTGGGAGACAGTTCGAACTCCGGACGCTCTCATCGTTTCTTCGAAACGACTGCCGCTCAGTTCTGTTGCCGCCAAGCTTCGGGTGTTTCGCTGTGCGAAACCCCCTAAATGGCGGAGAGACAGGGATTCGAACCCTGGGTGGGCTTGCACCCACAACGGTTTTCGAGACCGCCCCGTTCGACCACTCCGGCACCTCTCCGCGGGGGTCTGGGTCGCCCATGTACTGGCGTTTCCAAACCTGGGCAAGCGCTTTTGACCGCCACTTTGGGACGCGGCACGCTGATTTGTCGCGCCCGCCGCGCGCGAAGTTGTGATTGCACCGCTTTCCCTTCACACCTTAGGGTTTCCCATACGCCGCGAATGGGAGTATCGGATGCCGCAGCTGCGCCAAATCTTCAGTTTCACCACCCTGCATGGCCTGGGCCTCTGCGTCTTGCTGACGCTCGCGGTGCAAGCCCGCGCCGCCGACCGCGCCAATGTGGAGGCATTCCTGCACATCACGGGCTTTGACGTGGCGCTCGATGCTATTGCCCATTCCGCCGAACATGCGCCCGCGCTTTTGGGCCAGGAACCCGATGATTTCGGCCAGGATTGGATGCGCGTCTCCCGCGAGGTGTTTGACGGCGGCGAGATGCAGCGCATGGCCGTCGACATCCTTTCCCAGACCATCACGCCCGATCATCTGGGCCACGCCGCCGAATTCTACGCCTCCGATCTGGGGCAGCGGTTGGTGGAGGTCGAAAATGCCTCCCACGCGGATGCGGACACGGACACCAAGCGCGACCACGGTGTCACGCTTTTGCAGGATATGGGCCCGGAAAGCCCGCGTTTGACATCGCTCATGCGCCTCATGGAGGCGGTGGATGCCTCGGGCCAAAGCGTGCGCGCGGTGCAAGAGGTGATGGTGCGCTTCCTGATGGCCGCCTCCCATGCCGGGGCCTTGGG
>JBCCDT010000065.1:0-22862 GCA_039030635.1 Pseudomonadota bacterium | reverse complement strand
GCCTGTCTTTCCCGGCACCATGGCGTAAAGGCGCACAGGTTCCGGAATGTTCTTGAGCTTCTTTGGTCCTTTGAAATCAAAGGCATAGGCCACACGGTTGCCCAACATGCGATAGGCCTCTTCCGACAGCCAAACGCGGGTATGCTCTGCCGCGGCTTCGATGCGTGCGGCGATGTTTACCGTGTCACCGAAGAGATCCCCATCCTCGGACAGGACCTCTCCGAAATGAATGCCGATCCGCAGTTTCAGCGCGTCAGCGCCATGATGTTCGACCAGATCGGCCGCGTTCTCTTGGATCTCATGGGCGCATTCCACGGCCTCAACAACGCTGGCAAATTCGGCGATGAACCCGTCCCCCATTTCCTTGAAAACACGGCCGTGCCATCGTTCGAACGCGGGGTAGAGAACGCTGTTTTTGAGGTCGTGCAGGCTTTCTAAAGTGCGGATTTCATCGTCGGCCATGCGGCGGCTATAGCCGACAACGTCAAGCGCAAAGACCGCTGCAACCCGTCTGTCCACCATGCGCCACACCCCAAGACACCCGTTCAACCATGAGCATCCACCAATTTTACGGGGCGCACAACGGCCGTCAGGCCATCACAAGATCAGAGGCCTTTTCCCCGATCATGATCGCGGGTGCATTGGTGTTGCCAGACACGATCTCGGGCATGATGGAGCAGTCTGCCACACGCAGCCCTTCAATGCCGTGAACCTTGAGCTGATGGTCGACCACGGCGTCCTCGCCCGAGCCCATTTTGCAGGTCCCTGTCGGGTGGTAAATCGACACAGAGTTGTTGCGTGCCCAATCCAGCGTGCCGTCATAATCATCCATGTCGAGCGTGGGATCTGGCCGGAACTCCTGGGCGATCTTTGACGACAGCGGCGCGTGCTGGGCGATGCGTCGGGCGATCTTGACCCCTTCGACGATCGTGCGCTGATCGGTTTCTGTGGCCAGATAATTGGGGTGAATTTTCGGATAGGTCCGAGGGTTTGAGCTTTGCAGCCGGATCTCTCCACGGCTTTCAGGGCGCAGCTGACACACCGACATGGTAAAGGCGGAGAACGGATGTACCCCTTCGCCCGGGCTGTCCGCAGACCACGGTTGCACGTGGAACTGAATATCGGGGCTGGCCACATCCGGGTTGGTTTTCATGAAACCGGTCGCCAGTGAGGCCGCCATCGTCATCGGGCCGGCCCGGAACATTGCGTATTTCAGCGCGATCTTGGCCTGGTTGAACAGGCTGCGCACCTCGTCGTTGAGGGTTGGCTCATTGCATTTGTAGACAAGCCGCGCTTGCAGGTGGTCTTGCAAGTTCTTGCCCACACCGGGCAGGTCATGCACCACATCGATCCCGGCATCCTTGAGCTGTTCGGCCTCACCAATCCCCGACAGCATCAGAATCTGCGGCGATCCGATGGCCCCACCCGAGATAATCACCTCCTTGCGGGATTTGATCACCTGCTGCTTGCCGGACCGGTCAGTGTAGCGCACGCCGACCACACGCTTGCCGTCAAATTCCAGACGATCCACCGCGGCGTTTGTGATGATCTCAAAATTTTCGCGTGACTTGACCGGGTTGAGATAGGCCACCGCCGCGCTACACCGCCGCCCATTGCGCGTGGTGAGCTGGAAATACCCTACGCCTTCTTGCTCAGCGCCGTTGTAATCGGGGTTGAACGGATAGCCCGCGGCCTGCGCCGCCGCGACCCAGGCGTCACAAATGGGACGTTGAATGCGCATATTGGACACCGACAGCGGGCCGTCATCGCCGTGGAACTCGTCGGCGCCACGCTCATTGGTTTCGGCCCGCTTAAAGAGCGGCAGCACATCATCCCAGGCCCAGCCGACATTGCCCATTTGCCGCCAACGATCATAATCCTCGGCCTGCCCCCGCACATACAAAAGCCCGTTGAGGGACGACGATCCGCCCAGAACCTTACCGCGTGGCCAATCGATCTGCCGCCCGTTGAGGCCCGGATCAGGTTCCGTTCTATAGCACCAATCGACCTTGGGATTGTGCATCGTCTTAAAGTACCCGACCGGAATATGGATCCAGGGGTTGGTGTCTTTGCCGCCGGCCTCAAGCAGCACAACGCGATTGCCTGGATTTGCACTCAATCTATTGGCCAGCACACACCCTGCTGACCCGGCGCCAATAACGATATAGTCTGCTTCCACGGGACAATTCCTTAATGAGTCGAAAAAAAATGTAGCCAAAACGGAAATACTATTCTAGGCTTTTTTGGAACGAAACGTCTCAATAATTGCCAAAAGGGAGGAAACTTATGGGACTTTACGATCGGGTGCGTGGTATTTCGCGCCGGGATTTCTTTAGAATTGCAGGGACTTACGGGATGAGCTCGACGCTGATGGCGGCGGGTGCATTCGGTGGTGCGATGACGGCGGCAAACCTCGCCTCAGCTGCAGAATCAACCTACAACAAGCGTTTTTCCAAAGAACCAAAGCACACGCTGAAGTTCGGCGCGGCCGGTTTCAACCAGCAAAACCTGCTGATTGAGCGCGCGGGCTGCCTTGAATTTGCTCGCGATCTCGAAGAGCGCACTGACGGTGAAATCCGCATCGAGTTCATCGGCAACAACCAGATCTGTGGTCAGCTGTCTTGCGTTGAGAAAGCGCAGCAGGGGATCGTCGACATCTATGCGGCGTCCACGCAGAACTCTGCCGGTGGTGCACCGTATCTGAACGTGCTCGACTACGCCTACATGTTCCGTAGCCGTGCCGACCAGTACTACTTCATGTACCACCCGAAGTCTCAGGAAGTGCTGCGCGACCCCTTTGAGAAGCGTCACGGCCTGAAGTTCCTCTTCACCCATGCCGAACTTCGCGGGATCCAGCTGGGTCTGGCGTGGCAGGACAAGCCGGTTGTTGAAAGCATCGACACCCTGCGCGGTACGAAGAACCGTGTGACGGGTACACAGCTTGGCCGGATCGCGATGGACGCGCTTGGTCTGAACCCTGTGCCAGTTGCATGGGAAGAGACGCTTGATGGTCTGAAGCAGGGCCTGATTGACGGTGCGGAAACATGGGCCTCGGCCGTGGCATATGCCAACATGTCTCCGGTTGTATCGCAGTGTGTCGACTTGCGGTTCTTCTGCGGTACAGAGCACACAGCGATGAACGCACAAACCTTCGACGGTCTTGGCGGTGAATTGCAGGATGCCGTAATGGAAGCGTCTTACCTGACGCAGGTCCACGTGCAGGCGGCCAATGAGGCGGCTCTCGTGAACACGGTTGGCTTCAGCCATCCGCATCAGGGCCCCGACACAATCTTCGCCAAGAACAACGTGAAGGTTGCTGCACTCTCTGACGCCGAGATCAAGAAGGCCGAAGAGCAGTGCTCGCCCGAGTTCCAACCGCAGCTGTGGGAGCAGTGGCGTGAGCGGATCAACGGCTGGGCCGGTGGCATCGACACCTACCAAGAGATCTACGACACTGTGCGCGAGCACGACATCACGCTGGCGGAAAATGTTGAACCCCGCCGCTGGTGGAAAGGCTGATAGAGGCCTGATCTCTGTGAAGCCTCATTTAGGTTTCGAAACAAAATTGACCCGGGCGACATTCGCCCGGGCCATGTAAGGTCTACTTAATAAACAAAGAATCACGCGTCGAATAAGCGATCTGTTTTCGTGGCGCGGACCTTGGGACACTGGGAGGAGCGATCATGGAAATGATCAGCGGCATGGGAGAGGTGATCTCTGCCTTTTTGAGTGGTGACTCGTTCAACGTACAATCAGCGATGCGTGGCAACCCCGGCATTTGGCCGCTTGGGTTGATTGTCACTTTGGTGGGCGGGGCGCTGATGATGTTCATCTACCGCGCCGTGCCAATCATTGAGCGGCATCTGGAACCGACCGTGATGGTCGTGGCCTATCTCGCCATCGGCTACATCATTTTTGCTGGCGTGTTGCAGCGGTTTTACTTTTCGGGTCAGCCGCCCTGGTCGACCACGATCCCTCCGTTCCTCTTCCTGATCATGGCTTGGGTCGGGTGTAGCTATAACGTGAAGCTGCGCACGCACCTGGCCTTTGCCGAATTCCGAAAATCTGCACCCCGAACGGTGCAGCTCTTCTTACTGTTGTTCGATGCCCTTTTGTGGCTTGGCTTTGCCTGGATCGTCGTGGTGACCACGACGCAAGAAACGGTGCGCGCTGCGGCCAATTTCTCCATCATGCTGGGCACGGACAACGTGATGCAGTGGTGGTTCCTCGCGACCGTACCGGTTGCGTTTATCCTTCTCACCGCGCGGGTGATGGAAAATGCCATCAAAGACCTGCGCAAATACCGCAACGGCGACGAGATGATCGAAGCCGCAGTGATCGGGGGTGACACATGAGCGATCCAACCATCATCACGCTTATCTCCATCGCCGTGACAATCCTGTTCATGGCGGGCGTGCCCGTATTCCTCGTCATCGCCTATTGGGTGATCGGCATGTCTTTCGTGCTGGAATTGCAGCTGCTCAACATGGGCGCTGCGCTGCAGGACGTTTTCACCGACGGTTTTGCCCTGCTCGCGATGCCGCTCTTTATTCTGACAGGTGACTTGATCAACCGCTCGGGCATTGCCCGGCGTCTGTCGGATTTCGCCTATGCCTGCCTCGGATGGATCCGGGGCGGCCTTGCCATGGCGTCTCTTGGTGCTTGCGGCCTCTTCGCCGCGATCTCGGGCTCCAACTCGGCCACCACGGCCACCATCGGCTCCATGCTGCATCCGGAAATGGTCAAAGGCGGCTATGATGAACGCTTCTCCGCGGCCACGGCAGCGGCGGGCGGTACGGTGGGGATCATTATCCCGCCGTCGATCATCTTCATTGTTTACGGCTTCTTGATGAACCTGCCCATTTCCGACCTCTTCGTTGCGGGGATCATCCCCGGCGCGATGATGGTCTTTGGTATGATGCTGGCCTGTTTCCTCGTCTGCTGGAAAAACGGTTGGGGTTACATCATCGCGTTGAACCCGATGCGCGTGATCAAAACAGCCGTCGGCGGCTGGCTCGGCTTCTTTGCCATCGGGTTGGTGCTCTGGGGCATTTACACCGGTAAGTTCTCACCCACTGAGGCCGCTGGTGTGACCGTGGGCTTTGGCATCATCGCGGGTCTTGCCAGTTTCGTGGTGACCTATTTCCTCAAGATGGACCAAACCAAAGACTGGTCGGAAAAATCGGTCGCCTCCATGCTGGTGGTCGAAGGCTTCACCATCCCGCAGGTTCCGGGCATTGTTATGCGCTCTGCTCAGATCACGGGCATCCTTGCCCCGCTCATCGCGGTCTCGGTCGTGATGCAGCAGATCCTGTCGCTCTTGGGCGCACAGCAGGTGATCGGCGATTTCGTGACCTCTATGGGCGGCTATCACGCGGTTCTCTTCACCGCGATGGCCATCGTGTTCGTGTCCGGCATGATCCTTGAAAGTCTGCCCGTCACGATCATCCTAGCGCCCATTCTTGCGCCAATTGCGGCCAGTGTCGGCGTAGATCCTGTGCATTTCTCGGTGATCTTCCTGGTGGGTGCGTCTATTGGCTTCATCACGCCGCCTTATGGTCTTAACCTCTACGTGGCATCTGGTGTAACAGGCGTTCCCTATTTCCGACTGTTGCGCTATACTACGATGTATCTGTTTGCATTGATCAGTGTGTGGATCATCGTTGCGCTTACGCCCGACTTGGCCCTGATGCTGTTACCGGAGAGATGATCCAAGGCATATGCCCGAAGACCAGGATATCGACGTAAAGAAAGGTCAAATTCCGACCAATCTGCGCCTCGTCTACCTTATGGAAGAAGTGGCGCGCGTCGGTGCCCCGGTGTCGGCCTCTCATCTTGGTGCGACGCTCGGGCTGCCCAAGCCTACTGTGCACCGTCTCTTACAGACCGCTGAGGCCGAAGGGTTTCTTCAACGGGACGTGGATGGGAAGTCGTACGGGCCGGGCTACAGAATGCGAAAGCTGTCGACGAACACGTTATCGTCGCAGCGCATTCGGACAGAACGGCTAAGGATTTTGCGCAGGCTGGCCGAAGATGTGGGTGAAACCTGCAACCTCGCGGCTCCCGGACGGGACGGTATGGTTTATCTCGACCGGGTCGAAACCCATTGGCCGTTGCGTATTCAACTGCCCATTGGGTCTCAAGTGCCGTTTTACTGCACGGCCAGCGGCAAGATGTACCTGTCGTCGCTGCGACAGGATAAGCTTGAACGGCTTTTGTCGATCCTTGACCTCGACAAACGCACCACGGGCACACTGAATGACGCAGACGCCTTGAAGGAGGAACTGGCCCTGACGCGCAGCCGAGGCTACGCCACGGATGATCAGGAATTCATGGAAGGCATGTCCGCCTTGGCGGTGCCGATTTGCGATGATCAGCGTCGCTTGCTGTCCACGCTGTCCATCCATGTGCCCAATCAGCGGCTGGATCTGGATCGACTGTTGAATCACCTGCCGCGTTTGCGTGAAGCGAAGGAACAGCTGGAAGAACTGGTGCGGATGTGAGCGCTGCGCGCATGCGCACCCTCAATCAGGCGCAGACCAAACCCATCCAAAAGAGTTGGCGCCGTTTTATCGGGGTCTTTCAGGAAGACTTGGTTGCGGGAGTAGGATTTGAACCTACGACCTTCAGGTTATGAGCCTGACGAGCTACCAGACTGCTCCATCCCGCGCCAAGTAGGCCTGCTTCTTAGGCCTCTCAAAATCTATGCGCAATGCCAAAATGACAGTTTTGTTGCAAAATTTGCCTGACATCACGTCAGGGCTGCGGGGACAGGTGCCCTGTCTTGGTGCCGCGCCGTCTGACCCGGAAAATTGCGATGGTTCCAAGCGTCACGGCGACAAGAGCCATCCAGACCGCGAAGGAGCTCATCCAGGCTGGAAGCGGGGCCCGGCCACCCGTCTCGATCACCAGTGTGCCGCCATCGGCCAGCTTCTGCACGTCCGTGCTCATCAGGCGGCCGTTATCATAGCGATGCACCACGATGTTCATGGCATCCCGACCGGTTTGCGGGAAATGGATTTTCATTGGTGCGTCACCTGACACCTGATCAGTGAACCCGCCGTAGTACATCTGCAAGACGCCGGGCACCAAGTCATCCGTGTCATAAGGCACCGTGCAGACTGAGATCGCGGTATAGGCATCCCAAGGTGCTGCAAACGGCAGAGGCTCCGCGATCGGATGCACCATCATCGACATCGCCTCGAACTCAAAAGCCTGTCCCTCAAGACTGCCGGTGATGCGCGCGAACATGTCATCGGCCAGATCGAAACTGCCGGTCAGGCGGAATTGATCAATCGGCACGCGCCCGTCATCGCTGAACAACAGCGCGGGGTCGGTTGCGAGAATGGGTTCAATGCCATCTGCGGGCATCGAAAGGTAATAGGTCGCGCTGTCCTCGCCCCGGTTGACAATCAGCGTCAGGGCATCGTCTGTCTGCGCCTGAGCGGCAGACAAGGTGAGGCCAAAAGCCAATGCAGACAGGAGCGAGCGCATCATCATGGGCCACCATTTAAGCGGTTTTCGCGAGATTCCCAACAGATTTGACCATAAGCAGGGCGCGCCCTCACGAACCTGTTATCGTTGTCGAAACACGCCCAAGCCCTTGCGCAGCACAAGGCGGCGGTTCTGAACGGTCTCGCGAAAGACAATCAACAAGCCCGCACTGATGATCATCGACAGCCCGATCCATGTGGCGGTGTCCGGCAGCTCAGAAAAGAAAATCCAGCCCCAAAGCACGGCCCAGGGCATGGCGGTGTATTCAAACGGGGTCACCACACTGGCCTCTGCCAGGCGGTAGGCTTGCGCGAGGCAGAAAAACCCGGCCGCGGCGGTACCCCCGATGACCACCAGCAGCACCCAGTCCCCGGGCGCGGGCCAGACCCATTCGCGAAAGAGGAAATCGAGGCTGGCATGCGGCGAGTCCATGGGCGCGATCGCGAAGACTGCCCCGACCAGGCCGCCCCCGATGATATACGTCACCACCGTGATCACTGTCATCGTGGTGCCGTTGGTACGGCGGCCCAGTTTACGTGTCGCCATAATTGAAAACGCATAGAACACCGCAGCCAGAAGCGCGAAAATGGCGGCCGGTTGGAAGACACCCATGCCCGGTTGCACGATCACGAGAACCCCGGCGAGACCGAGAAAGATCGCCAAAACGCGGAACATGCCGACTTTTTCATTGAGGAAAAGGGTCGCCAAGAGGGTCACGAAGATCGGGGTGGAAAAGGCGATGGCCACCGCCTCCGCCAGTCCGATGCTGGAGAGTGCAAGGTAGTAACAGGTGTAGGAAAAAAAGGCCGCGACGGATCGCGTGATCTGCAACCCCCAATGGCCGATTCTGAGCGGTAAGAACTGACCCTCGAACCGGGCGATGATCACCACGAGGGGCAAAGCAAAGAGACTTCGGATAAACACGACTTGATGCACCGCGTAGGCATCCGAGAGGAATTTGATGATCACATCCTGCAACGGGAAAATCGTGGTCGCCGCCAATAGAAACGCAATGCCGACGAAGGGGCGTTCGTCAGGTGCATCAGTGTCCGGAGAGTGGCTCTGCGACATGGGCCATCCATGCATTCGGAAAGGCTCAAGGATGCCAGAATTTCAAATCTGGTCTGCTTGGTTTACGACAAGGATCGCGTCGCTTATGGCACGAGGCCTGCCGCGCTGCGGGGTGGGCGCCTTACAGAACGGCCTGGTATAGCTCCCGCAGATTGTCCTCTGTTAAGGGGACCGGGTTACCCCCGCAGGACGGATCCGTCAGCGCCATTGCGACCATGTCGTCCAGACGGTCCGCCGTCACGCCAAGCCCTAACAGGCGGCGTGGGATATCGAACCCGTCATTGAAGTCTTGCACAAACGCGCAGAACCCGTCGAAGCCGCCGTCAATGCCCAGATACCCCGCCGCCGCGTCAAACCGTGCTGCGATTTCAGGGGCGTTGAGTTGCAGAACCGGCGGCATGCAGACAGCGTTCGTCGTGCCGTGATGGGTGTCAAAAATCGCGCCCACCGGGTGGCTCATCGCGTGGATCGCACCGAGGCCCTTTTGAAACGCTGTCGCCCCCATCATGGCCGCGCTCATCATGTTCATCCGCGCCTCCAGATCATCAGGCTTGGCATAGGCGCGGGGCAGATTTTCGATCACCAACCGCATTCCTTCGAGGGCGATACCCTGGCTCATCGGGTGATAATGCGGGGAGGAGAACGCTTCCACGCAATGGGCAAACGCGTCAAGGCCCGTGCCCGCGGTGATGAATTTTGGCATGCCCACGGTCAGTTCCGGATCGCAGATCACCACGGCAGGCAGGACCTTGGGGTGAAAGATGATCTTTTTCACATGGCTTTCGGAATTGGTGATCACGCTGGCGCGTCCGACCTCGGATCCGGTGCCAGCTGTGGTGGGAACCGCCACGATGGGATCAATCACATCCGCGTTCGCCCGCGTCCACCAATCGCCGATATCCTCAAAATCCCATACAGGCCGGGTTTGCCCATGCATGAAGGCCACCATCTTGGCCAGATCGAGGCCCGATCCGCCGCCAAAGGCCACAACCCCGTCATGCCCGCCCGCCTTGTAGGCCGCGATCCCGGCGGCGAGGTTGAGCTCATTTGGGTTGGGATCCACATCCGCGAAAATCGCGCGACCAAGGCCCGCGGCGTCGAGGATATCGAGCGTGGCTTGCGTGATCGGCAGCTCGGCCAGGCCGCGATCGGTGATCAGCATGGGCCGCGAGATCCCCGCTTCAGCACAGGCCTGGGGCAGTTCCGCAATGCGGCCGGGGCCGAATTTGACAGCAGTGGGGTAGGACCAGTTTCCAGACGGGATCATGACGTGACTTTCTTGAGGTGGAATGATTTTGGGCGGGTGAGGTTGTGGTAGCCGATGACGGAGAGACCTCCGCCACGCCCGGTGTCTTTGCACCCGGTCCAGCACAGGCCCGGGTCAAGGTAATCGGCGCGGTTCATAAACACGGTCCCGGTCTCGATTTGGTTGCCGATATGCGCGGCGCGGTCGATATCGCGGGTCCAGAGGCTGGCGGTCAGACCGAACGCGCTGTCATTCATCAGCGTAACCGCCTCATCATCATCCCGGACGGCCATGATCCCCACGACAGGACCAAAACTTTCATCGCGCATCACGCGCATGTCGTGGGTGACGTTTGTCAGGATCTGAGGCGACAGATACGCTCCGCCATCATCCTCCGCAAAGGGGTCGATATGCGCCGTCGCGCCATCTGCAAGGGCCTCCTTGGTTTGAGCCCGCACCTCATCGGCAAAGCGGACATGCGCCATGGGGCCAAGCGTTGTCTCGGGGTCGAGAGGGTTGCCAAGTTTGTAGGCTTGCACGATTGCAACGGCCTTTTCGACGAATGGCTCAAAGAGCGTCTCATGCACATAGATCCGTTCGATCCCGCAGCAGCATTGCCCGGAATTGAACATCGCCCCGTCAATCAGCGTGTCGACGGCTGCGTCCAGATCAGCATCCTCCATCACATAGCCGGGATCCTTGCCGCCCAATTCCAGCCCAAGCCCGGTGAACGTGCCCGCCGCCGCCTGTTCCATCGCGCGGCCCCCACCGACGGAGCCGGTGAAATTGACGAAATTGAAAGCACCCTCGGCGATCAAGGCGGCGGTGGTGTCATGGTCGAGAAAGAGGTTGGTGAACACATCCTCTGGGACGCCCGCCGCGTGGAACGCGCGCGCCATGCGCTCGCCCACCAACAGGGTTTGCGTGGCGTGTTTCAATGCCACGACATTGCCGGCGATCAGGGCCGGGGCGACTGTGTTGATCGCCGTCATATAAGGATAGTTCCAGGGTGCGACGACAAACACCACACCCTGCGGCACGCGCCGGATATAGCGTTTGAAGGCGGCGTCCTCTCCCACGGCGATATCGGCAAGCGCCTCTTCCGCGATGGCGGCCATATGGCTGGCGCGTTCTTCAAAGCCGCCGAACTCTCCGCTATAGCGGATAGGGCGGCCCATCATATGCGCCAGTTCCGGCACCACCTCATCATTCATCGCACCCACGGCCGCCACACCGGCCAGCACCAATTCTGCGCGTTCCTGAAGGGGTCGCGCAGCCCAAGCCGCTTGCGCGGCGCGCAGTCGGGCCACCGCATCGCGGGCGGCCTCAAGGGGCAGCGTGTCGCGTTCGGCATAAACCGAGCCATCAATGGGAGAGATGCAGCGCAAAGTGGTCATGGATCGTCCTTATTCAAATGTCGCGCCCAAAGGCACGGGCAATGGCGTGAAACGCCGCGACGCAGCTGTCGTGGTTGTCATTGTTCAGCGCCTCCGGCCAGGTGGACAATTTCACCGCGACCATCCCGCGCTCAGGCGAGACGTAGATGATCTGACCAAAGATGCCCAAGCAAAAATGGCCCATGCGGTCCACATCCTCGATCCAGAATTGATTGCGGTAGCATCCGTTGGGGTAATGGGCGCGTCCGTAATCATTAAAGAGCCCGTGATCGCCCGCGCGGACATCCCTGACCCACGCCTTGGGGATCACCTGTCGCCCCTCAACCTGACCGTCATTGAGATAGGCGAGCCCGACACGGGCGAGATCCCGCAGTGAGGCATTGAACCCGCCGCAAGACAGGGCATAGCCTGATGCATCCAGGGTGAAACAGGCCTCCGTTTCTGCGCCTAAGGGCTGCCAAAGCCGTTCTGACACAATCTGTGGCAGGCGCTTTCCGGTGACGCGCTCCATGGCATGGGCCAGAACATCCGTCTCAATGGAGCGATATTCAAACCGTGCCCCGTGATCGGCCTCTTGCTCTGTCAGGGTCATGATCTGATCATGAATGCAGGCGGGCCAGTGCTCGTGTTCATACCCGTCGGGGATCGGTTTCCAACCTGCGGCCACGTCCATTTTTCCGATGTCGCTGGCACGGTTGAAATAATCGCTTTCATCGAACTTCACGCCCGAGGTCATATCCATCACCTGTTGCAGCGTGGCGCCGTTCCAAGCGGTTTGGGTCAGTTCCGGCAGCGGGTCGGTCACAGGCGCTGCCGGATCAAGCAGACCGTCTGCAAACAAAGACGCAGCAGCGGTGGCCGTGATCGACTTTGACACGGATTGGCACAAATGCACCGTGTCGCGCGTCATCCCGTTCCAATAGCTTTCATGGATGATCTCACCATCCAGCATGACAAGCAGCCCGTCGGTGTAGTCATCATCGATCCAGTCCGCGACCGTGGTTTTCCCCCTCGGCGCATCAAAGGCGATCTCTTCGATCGGTTCCAATGCCTCTGGCAGATCGGACACATGATCGCCGCAGGCCACGGCCCCGGTCGGCAGGATTTCCCGGACATGCTGAAACGCCCATCGGTTCCAAGGCCCACGATCCCAATCGATCATGGGCACGCGCCATTCGGGCGGCGGAGGGGAGCCCTGCATGATCGGCGGACGGGGATCGGAATTTTTGTAGCTCTCCATCAGGCCTCCCACGTGATGCGCCCCCCCATGATCGTGACCGCCGCGCGCGCCTGATCAAGCGCGACCGGGGCCAGAGCCTCCAGATCGTGATCCATCACCACTACATCGGCCATCATGCCCGGGGCCAGCGTACCCTTGCGATGTTCATTGAATTCCACCCAGGCGTTCAGCGCGGTGTAGCTTTCCAGCGTTTCGCGCAAGGTTGAGGTCTGATCGGTCCATTTCGGTGGCAGATCGACACGGTGCACGGCACCTTTCACTGACGGCATCACATCCACGGGCACCACCGGCCAGTCGGTGGAGAAACACACAGGCGTTCCCGTCTCGCGGATGGTCTTGGTGGCAAAGGCCAGTGGGATCAGATCGGCGCGCACCAAATCGTCGGGCTTGAAGGGGGCAAACATGCCCCCTGATGGGGAGTGCAAGGGCTGGACGGAGGCAACGATCCCGAGGGGCTGCATACGTGCCAGATCATCGGCGTGGAGCAGCTCAATATGTTCGATCCGGTGTCGGCTGTCGCGTATGCCATTTGCGTCTCGCGCGGCCTCATACCCGTCGAGCGTGGCACGGACGGCGGCATCGCCAATCGCATGAACCGCAATCTGCAGGCCTTCGGCATCAATCCGGCGACAGACCTCCGCGAAGTGGTCTGGCGGAAAGAGCGGTTCAGAGCAGCTGTCCGTTCCCGGATAAGGCTCCAGCATGAAGGCGGTGTAGCTGCTGATCACACCGTCCATGAACATCTTCACCCGGTTGCACCAGACCATGTCACTCTTGAAGAGGCGGCGCATCTCGCTCGCCTCCTGCAGCCGCTCAATGGGGTCGATGTTTTTGAGATGCATTGGAACTTCGGACCGGCAAAGCAGCCTGCCGTCTTCCTCCAATTCGGACAACAACTCGCCTTGATAGAAATTCCCGTCCATCAGATGCAGCCCGGTGATCCCGTGTGAGGCGCAATGTTTTAGGCCTTTGGCGATCACGTTCTTGTCGATGGCGCGCTCTGCCGCGGTGGCGGGGGGTGACGGGTCCCGCCCGGTCACCAACCCTTCCAGATCACGACCGCCCAGTGGGGTGAGCGCCATGACAGGGCCATAGGCGCCAAATTCGCGCAACTCCCCATGGGCGGTTCCGTCAGCGGCCATCACCACTTCCGTGCCCTCGGGCATATCCGCACCATGCAACAGCCCGGCCATATCGAGCGCCGCCGTATTGGCAAAAACCGTATGATGATCGGCGGCCATGGCCGCAAAAGGGCGATCCGGCATCACGCGGTCGAGGTCTTGTCGTGTCGGCGTCTGATCCCCCAGAACGTTGTAATCAATACAGGCCGCAAAGAGCAGCCGATCATCTGGGCGCTCGGAGGAATACGCGCGCACCGCTTTGGTCAAGGCATCCTCACCTGTCACATCCTGTAGGTTCAGGTAATCCAGCTCTGCCGAGCCGGTGAAAAGATGCACATGGCTGTCGATGAACCCCGGCAACACGGTGCAGCCGCCCGCATCGATCACCCGAGCGCTCCCTGCTATGGCGCGGATGTCTGCCGTTGTGCCCACAGCTTCAATCCGGCCGCCTGTGATGGCAAGCGCCTCGGCGTCGGGCCCTGCCATAGTGATGAGCTTGCCATTGAGGATCACGATGTCGGGCATGGGTCTTCCAGTTCTTCACCTGCCGCAATGAGGCCCCACAGATGCGCCGCCTGTCCAGCACTTTTTGCGGGATATGTGACAGGGATCTGACGCCATGGTGTCTTGCGAAAGCCCGCGCAATGCGCCATCTCGGGGCAAGACCAAGTGAAAGGATCCCCCATGCGCGCAGCCGATGTTGTGGCCCGACGGCTTTATGAGGCGGGGTGCCGGTGGGCCTTCGGCATGCCGGGTGGCGAGGTTCTGACGCTCATCGATGCGCTCGAAGATGCCGGGATCACCTTTGTTCTGTGCAAGCATGAGAACGCGGCCGGGTTCATGGCGGAAGGCACGTATCACCGCACGGGCGCGCCGGGGATCCTGGTGGCCACAGTGGGGCCGGGGGCGCTCAACGGGATCAACGTGGTGGAAAATGCGCGTCAGGATCGTGTGCCGCTGATCGTGCTCACTGGCTGTGTCGATGCGCACAAAGTGGAGACCTACACCCATCAGGTTCTCGATCAGCCGCAGGTCTTTCGACCCATCACCAAGGCCACCTTCACGCTCAACGCCAAAGCAGCGGGCGTGATTGCGGACAAGATGGTCGCCATCGCGACCGAGGGCCGCCCGGGTCCGGTGCACCTTGATGTGCCGATTTCCGTGGCCGATGCGGAGGCTGTTGAGACCGGCATGCTGCGCCCGCCCGCGCTGCCTGTTGCCCCGGTTGGCGCGGCGTTTGAAGCGGCAAAAGATGCCTTGGCGAAGGCCGCCCGCCCCGTGGTTGTGGCCGGTGTCGATGCGATGACCGAAGGGGTCGAGGAGGTTGTGCGCCACTGTGCCGATCTGGGCGTTCCCGTTGTGACAACCTACAAGGCCAAAGGCCTGGTGCCTGAGAGCCACGCAAACGCGCTGGGCGGGGCGGGTCTGTCGCCCAAAGCGGACAAGACGCTGCTGCCCTT
Source organism: Pseudomonadota bacterium (assembly GCA_039030635.1). Taxonomy (GTDB): domain Bacteria; phylum Pseudomonadota; class Alphaproteobacteria; order Rhodobacterales; family Rhodobacteraceae; genus Roseovarius. Next base: position 7,833 of record JBCCDT010000065.1, on the reverse strand, counting down.
CTTGCGCGACGCGGACGTGATCCTGTGTATTGGCTATGATCCCATCGAGATGCGTGATGGCTGGACCGATCCCTGGGACCCGTCTGAGCAAGTGATCATCGACATCACGGCAGAGCCAAACCACCATTACATGCACCACGCCACCTACAATATCGTGGGCGATTGTGCGGCGACCGTGACGGCGCTTTTGCCCGACGGTTTTGGCCCCTTGTGGAGCGATGGCGGCTTGGACAAGGCCCGCGATGCCCTGAAAGACGCCTTTACACCGTCTGAGGATTGGGGGCCCGGTCAAGCAATTGCCACATGCCGGGCGATGTTGCCTGATGACACGCTTGCTACCGCTGACAGCGGCGCGCATCGCATTCTGCTGTCGCAGATGTGGCAGTGTGAGTTTCCCCGCGCGCTGACGCAATCTTCCGCTCTTTGCACCATGGGCTGCGCTGTGCCTTTGGCGATGGGGGCGCAGGTTGTGGAGCCGGACCGTACTGTCGTGTCCTTTTCCGGCGATGCGGGCTTTCTCATGGTGGCCGGGGAATTGGCCACCGCGGCGGAGCAAAACCTCAAGACCATCTTTGTTGTTTTCGTCGATGCCTCGCTCGCGCTCATTGAACTCAAGCAACGCCAGCGCCAGATGAAAAACCGCGGTGTTGATTTTGGCCACGTGGATTTCGCCGCCATTGCCGGGGCCTTTGGCGGGGCAGGGCACAGGGTGCGGTCGAAACCGGAATTGGAGCAGGCTTTGACGGCCGCCATGGCGTCTGACACGTTTAGCATCATCGCGGTTGAGATTGATCGAAAGGCTTATGATGGCACCTTCTGAAGCACGGGCTGAGATCAAAGGCGCGCTGGATGGTCTGCTGATCCTCGATTTGTCTCGCATCCTCGCTGGGCCTACGGCGACGCAGCTTTTGGGCGATATGGGCGCTACGGTGATCAAGATTGAAAACCCCAAAACAGGCGGCGATGACACCCGCGCCTGGGGGCCGCCCTATGCCGAAACACATGATGGCGAAAGCGATCTCAGCGCCTATTTCATGTCATCGAACCGCAATAAGTTTTCTGTCTCTGCGGACCTCTCGACCGAGGAAGGTCAGGCTTTTGTGCGCGCCATCGCTGACAAAGCGGACATCGTGATCGAAAATTACAAACCCGGCGGGTTGGAAAAATACGGCCTTGATCACGGCACGCTCTGCGCCGCGAGGCCCGACCTTGTCTATTGCTCCATCTCCGGCTTTGGTCAGACCGGGCCGAACCGGGATCGCCCGGGCTATGACCTGATGGCGCAAGGTTTTGGCGGGATCATGTCGCTGACGGGTGAGCCGGAGGGCACGCCGATGAAAGTGGGCGTGGGCATCGCCGATGTTATGTGCGGGATGTATGCCACCATCGGTATTCTCGCCGCCCTGCGCCACCGCGATCAAACCGGGGAAGGCCAGCATATCGATCTGGCCTTGGTGGATGCGCAAATGGCGTGGCTGATCAATGAGGGTGTCAATTTCCTCACATCGGAACAGGCGCCCATCCGTCGCGGCAACGCGCATCCCAATATTGTGCCTTACGATGTGTTCGCCGGCAGTGACGGTCACATTATCCTCGCCGTTGGCAATGACGGGCAATTCAAACGCATGGCCAATGCCTTTGACCGTTCGGATCTGGCCGAGGACCCCCGGTATCAGACCAACCCCCTGCGCATCGCCAATCGCGATGCCCTGACCAGTGCCCTCACTGAAACATTTGCGCCCTTCACGATTGCTGAGTTGATGGAAAAGCTCCGCGCGGCAGGCGTGCCGTTCGGCCCCATCAACACCGTGGATCAAGCGCTGATGTCGGATCAGGCCGAGGCGAGGGGCACGGTGCAGCGCATGCCACATCCCGACACGACATCCGGCGAGGTCGCTTTGCTCGGGAATCCGCTCAAATTCTCGGCGACACCGGTAACATTCCGCCGACCGCCCCCGCGTTTCGGCCAGGATACGCAGACCGTGCGCGAAATGCTTGATATCGTCGAAAAATCTGGCGATCCGGACGTGTGACTTCACGAAAACTTTTATCCAAAGTCACGATGCCGTGCGCTAGCAAAGGCGTGATGTGAGTTTGCGGGCCCGACGGCTTAGGTGTTGGCTAAGGTGAAGCCCCGCGTGAAAGGATCGTACATGCACACAGACATTTGTAACTGCCAGGTCAGTCTGACTGACGCGGCAGCTGTGGCCGAGTGGAATGGTATGATCCTTGGCTTTCTGTCCCACTCCAAGACGGTGCCGGGATACCTGAAACGTCTGCTGGAAATGTCCCCTGATTACGCGATGGCGCATGCGGCCAAAGGTCTGTTTGCGATGATGATGGGCAAGCGAGAGCTGATTGCCACCGCGCGAGAGGCTCACGAGACCGCACAGGCGGCCTTGGCCCAAGGTGGCGCCACAAAGCGAGAGCAAAGCTGGTGTGCGGCATTGGAATGCTGGGTGAACGGCCGTCCGGTTCAGGCCATTCAATGCATTGAGGCCGCGTTGCATGACAACCCGGCCGATACGATGAGCATGAAAGTGTCTCACGCGATCCGCTTCATGATGGGGGACCATCACGGCATGCGCCGCTCCATTGAGCGTGTCATTGACGCCCATGACGAAGAGCACGCTTTGCGCGGCTATGCGCTTGGCTGTTTGTCATTTGCCCAGGAAGAGACGGGCGATTACCTGATGTCCGAAAAATCCGGGCTGGAAGCGCTGCAATTTGCCCCTGATGACGCGTGGGGCATGCATTCGGTGGCCCATGTCTATGACATGACGCACCAAACCAAGGCGGGCATCGACCTGATTGAAAACAACACCGGCGCCTGGGGCCACTGCAACAATTTCCGGTATCATGTGTGGTGGCACAAGGCGCTCTTGCTGCTTGATCATGGAGCGCATGATGAGGTGCTTGGCCTATACGATACGCAAATCCGCGAAGAGAAAACGGATGACTACCGTGACTTTTCCAACGCCAGTTCGCTGCTCTTGCGGCTTGAGCTGGACGGCGTGGATGTGGGCGATCGCTGGTCCGAGCTGGCCGATCTGGCCGAAAGCCGCAGTGGCGATGGCTGCCTGGTTTTCGCTGATCTGCACTACATGATGGCGCTGGCCGGGGACAACCGCCCCGATGCCGCCGCCCGCCTGACCGCTCGCGTGGCGCAAACTGCAACAGAAGACAGCGATCAGGCGCAAGTGATGCAAGATCCCGGCCTCGCCGCCGCGGAGGGCCTCGCGGCCTTTGGGGAAGGTCAATACGATGTGGCCTTTGCCAAACTGCGCGCGGCACAGCCCAAATTCCAGATCATGGGCGGCAGTCACGCGCAGCGCGACGTGTTCGAACGTGTGACGATTGATGCCGGTCTGCGCGCCGGACAGTTGGACGCCACCGCCGCCCTCATTGCGCAGCGCACCGAGATGCGCAAAGGCGCGGTTGACGCCTTCACCGAGGCGCGTATGCGGATGATCGCCGATGCCCGCGCCTTGAAATCAGGTGTCGCGGCGGAATAGAGCACTACTTGTTCCTATGTTGATGAAAGCAAATGGCCCATGTCTGTTGCTGATCCTTCCATGACGTCGAAATCGGCCGCGCCTGCGGCAGGCTACGCTGTGGGCATCCGTGATCCCCGGCTCGATTTCTTCCGGGGCATCGCGATGTTCATCATCCTCATCGCGCATACGCCGGGCAATTGGCTCACGCTGTGGATCCCGGCCCGGTTCGGCTTCTCGGATGCCACCGAGATCTTTGTGTTCTGCTCTGGCATGGCATCGGCCATCGCCTTTGGCCGCGTCTTTCGCGAACAAGGTCTCGGCATGGGGTCTGCGCGTGTGGGCTTCCGCGTGTGGCAGGTTTACTGGGCCCATGTCTGTCTTTTCATCGCTATTGCGGCCACGATGGTGGTGCTCAACGCTATGTTCCCGGATGGCGACCGGAACTACGTCAATCAGCTCAATCTCGGGCACTTTTTTGATCGCCCGATGGAGAACCTGGTTGGCATCCTGACGCTGACCTATGTGCCGAACTATTTCGACATTTTGCCGATGTATATCGTCATTTTGGTGATGATGCCGGTCATGGTGTTTCTGGCGCGGGTTCATGTTTTGCTCGTCGTGGCCGCGTCCCTCGCGATATGGCTCGCCGCCAATTTCGAATGGCTCAACCTGCCCGCGGAGCCGTGGTCGGACCGCAAATGGTTTTTCAATCCCTTTGGCTGGCAGTTGGTGTTTTATACGGGCTTTGCCTTGATGTCGGGCTGGTTCCGCCCGCCGCCGGTGGACAAACGCCTGTTTTGGACCGCGGTGGTGATCGTGCTGGTGATCGTGCCTTTCGCCTATTTCCGCATTCATCGCGAGGTGGAATTCATTCAGGAATGGCGCACGGAATGGAAATTCCTCTTTGCCAAGACCGAGTTCGGCATCCTGCGCTACATCCATTTCCTCGCTTTGGCCTATGTCGCCTGGGTGCTTGTCGGGCCCAAAGGGGATAACATCCAACCGCGCGGTGATGGCCCGTTTGCGCGCAGCTGGACGGTGATCCTCAAAGTCATCATGAAGGTGGGGCAGCAATCTCTCGCCGTTTTCATCGCGTCCATGTACATCGCGCGCATTTTGGGGGCGATCTTTGATCAGGTGGGCAAGACCCATTTCACCATGCTTTGGGTCAACGCGCTTGGCTTTGCCTTGATCATCCTGGTGGCTTTCGGGGCAGGGTGGTTCAAAGGCCAGCCCTGGAAAAAGCGCAAAGCGTAACCCGCTTCATTTTTCCAAAAATACTCCCGCCGGAGGCCTGAAATCTTATAGGCCTTCGTACCAGTTGAGCATCAGATCCGCCCAACCTTCGGGCACGATATGGCCCCCTGGGAACAGCGCGAATTCAAGCGCTGAGCCTTCTTCACAGCGCTCCCACTTGCGGATCCAAAACGGACCTTCGGTGACAAAGCTGTCGGCCTTGCCGTAGATACAGCCATTGGTCTCACGCCAGATTTCCATCGCGTGAAACACATCTCCCTGAGAGAAGCCTTCCGGGTCACCAATTGCCCCGCCGCGCACATTGCGGCCTTCCAGCGGCACAGTGCCATCGCGCCATCCATGGGTGTGAAGCAATCGAACAGGTCCTTCGCATTCTTCTGGATGATCCCGCCAAAAGCTGCCGCCCAAAGGGGCATAGGCGTCAAAGGCATCCGGGGCAGCGCAGGCCAAGTAGGATGTCATGGATCCGCCAATGGAAAAGCCCGTCATGATCACCCTGTCCGGGTCCAGATTATGCCGGGAAATCGCATCATCGCGCACGGCCTGAATAAAAGAGATTTCGTCTCGGCGTGGCGCGACATCTGGGTGAAAAGACCACCCGCTGATCGTGCCACCTGGAAAGGGTAGACCTTGGGGGGCGATGACAGCATAGCCGTGATCCAGAAACGGTTGCATCATCGTCTCATTGCCAAGCGCCCCTTCGGCGCTGCCCCCATATCCATGGATATACACGATGGCAGGGGGCGGTGTGTCCGTGGGCTCAGGCAGCGCGATATAGTAATCGCCGCCGTCTATCGTGCACGGAGTTGTCTCAGAACAGGCGGCGGCGGGCACGGCCCCGCTGACCAGGCCCGCAGCAAGCCCAAGGGTGAGCAAAATCCGCTTACCCATTCCACGCTACCACAGGCAAACCGCGCTCCAACCAGCCCGGCCCGGCGCGGGAGCCAAGCATCCCTTCGGGAATGTCGATGATCTGCGCAACGCCCGCCTCATCCAAACGCAGCGTCATCCGCCGGGATCGCACGCCCCGGGCGCAGATCACCGCGACCGGCTGATCGCCAGAGGCGCGGGCCGCAACGACGGCCTCGGTGAAATCCTCGCGGCGCAGATCAATTGGCACGGCGCCCTCGGCGACACCGGTCTTGGCCCATTCATCGGGCCTGCGCACATCTACCAACAGCACGCGCCCGGTGCGCACGGCCTCCAGCACTTCGGGCGGCGTCATTTCCTGGCCAGCGGCCGTGGCCTTCAGGGCGGTGAGCACATAGACGCCCCCGCCACCCGCCAAAGCCAGCGTTGCCAGACCGCCGCCCAGCATTGCCCTGCGAGACAGTTTTGCCATGACCGTGCCTTTCGATTGCATGCACATTTCTTGTGTCTTGCGGGACATATAGGGTCACACGCAACCCATTCTTCGCTCTCTCGCGTCACTGTGAAGCGATGTGTCAGGGCCGCATTCATCATCCAATTCCCGCGCGCGTCGCCGCAATGATTGAATTTCGTGATGCACTTGCTTTAACCCAAAGAAAACAGGCCCACATTCCGGAGACCCCCTATGTCTGATGCCCCCTCTGATCGCGCCCGCGTGCTGGTCACCGGAACCGCCGGGTTCATCGGCTTCCAACTGGCGCGCCGTCTGTTGGCGGACGGGTTTCGTGTGCACGGTTTTGACGGGATGACCGACTATTATGATGTCTCGCTCAAGGCGCGTCGGCATCAGATGCTGATGCAAAACCCCGGCTTTTCAAAGACAGAGGCGATGCTGGAAGACACGGCCACGTTTGATGCCATGGCTGATGAGTTCAAGCCAGACATCATCGTCCATCTCGCCGCGCAGGCCGGGGTGCGCTACTCCCTCGAAAATCCGCGCGCCTATATCGACGCCAATGTCTTGGGCACCTTCAACGTGATGGAGGCCGCAAGGCGTCACAATGTCGACCATCTGCTGATGGCGTCCACCTCCTCGGCCTATGGCGCGAACACGGATATGCCTTACCACGAGACGATGAAGGCCGACACGCAAATGACGATCTATGCGGCCACCAAAAAGGCAACTGAGGCGATGGGTCATTCCTATGCGCATCTGTGGAACCTGCCCACGACCATGTTTCGGTTTTTTACCGTCTATGGCCCGTGGGGGCGGCCGGACATGGCGCTGTTTAAGTTTGTCGATGCCACGCTGAGCGGTCGGCCCATTGATGTCTACAATCACGGTGAGATGTATCGCGATTTCACCTATATCGATGATCTGGTGCGCGGCATTCGTTTGCTGATCGACGCCGTGCCCGTGCGCCCGGAGAGCGCCGATGACATTGAGGAGGGTGACAGTCTGTCGCCCGTCGCGCCCTATCGCATCGTCAATATCGGCAATTCGACCTCGGTGCGGCTGACGGATTTCGTCGACGCCATCGAAGAGGCCCTCGGCATACCCGTTGAGCGCAATTTGATGGAGATGCAAAAGGGCGATGTGCCTGCCACCTGGGCGGATGCCGAACTTCTCAAGCGATTGACCGGGTACAAACCCGCCACGGATGTGAAAGATGGAATCAAGGCGTTCGTGGCCTGGTTTCGAGAATATTATGACCGCTGATCGGGTGGAGTTTCCGAAACACAGTTTTGCAAATTTGTGAAATCGGGCGCTTTGACGGTCTAAGGTCGTGCGCGCCCTCTTCATACCCCTAAAAGTTGCGGCAATTTGAGCGCATCAGATCGATTTTCCCGCGCAGCCTTCATAAAAATGCTGCGAGTGCCGCATAACCGACTAACGTGACTTGTATCCGGGTCGCGCGAACAATAGCATGCCCGTCGTTAGGTGCGCCGTTGGGGGTGTCGTTCACCTTTTTCAGGCGCTTTTCATGCGGCGGTTTTGCCGTGGGCAGGGTTTGTAAAAGGATGATTTCCGTGATCGACGTGACGCGCATGTTCAAGACGATGAGCCACAAAACACTTGTGGGTGCCGCTCTCGTCGCAGCCGCGATGACAACCCCGGCCAAAGCTGCCGATCTTGCCGTGCTGGATGACCCGGTTATTCAGCAGCAATATGAAGCGTTTAAGCGTGATTTCACGCGTCCCATGCGGG
>JBCCDT010000064.1:0-23155 GCA_039030635.1 Pseudomonadota bacterium | reverse complement strand
TCATGGGATCCGGGCACGACCCGGGTTGCGCCATTTTCCTGCGTGAAATCGGTCAGCGCCCACATGGCGGAGAATTGAAATTCCACGCCGGGGATGCGGATGGGATAGAAATCGTCATCACGATGCAGCGCTTGGTTGCCTTCGCCGGGATGGATCTCAATCGCTGTGGAAGAGCCGATGCGGTACGTCTTTGCGTGGCGTTTCAGCACCCGGTCCGCCACACCCATCACAAAAGGATGCGCCAGGATATCGGCGGCCGCGCGCGACAAACCCAAAATGCCACCCAAGCGTCGTGTCTTGTAGCCATTGAAATCATTTGAAAATTTGTGACCCTGCTCATCGAAAGGTGCTTTGAAATCCTCAAGCACCTGATCCAGCAGCGTAGGTTTGGCAACGCCTTCAACGATCACCGCACCGTCGGCCAAAAGGGTCTGGGCGGCCAGATCGGGGTCTTCTGAAACGCGGGCAATCTCAGGCATTGTACTCTGCGCTCAGCTCTTCGAGACCGGCTTCCATGATGGTGAACATCTCATTCACCTCTGCTTCGCTGATCACCAAAGGCGGCGAGAAGACGGCCATGTTGCCAAACGGTCGGAGCATCAGCCCGCGTCGCTCACACGCCGCGTCCAGCTTGTTGCCAAACTGCAAATGCGCGGCATAGCTTTCATCCGACAGGTCGGGACGGCATTCCAGACAACCCAAAAGGCCCATCCCGCGCACGTCCCCGACAATGTCAAAGCGGTCCCCAATGCTGTGCAGACGGTCTTGAAACACTTCGCCCACCCGAAGGACGTGGCCGAGGATGTCCTCGCGCTCCATGATTTCCATGTTCTTGAGCGCGGCGGCACAACTGACCGGGTGGCCCGAATAGGTGTAGCCATTGTAAAAGAGCTCATCTTCGCCGGCATCGCGCATCTGGCCCATAATACGGTCGGACATGATGCAGGCCCCAAGCGGCAGATAGCCAGAGGTCAGCCCCTTGGCGCAGGTGATCATGTCCGGCACGATGTCAAAGACCGTTTCAGAAGCAAACCAGTGGCCCAAGCGGCCAAACCCGGTCACCACCTCGTCGGAAATATAGAGAATGTCATATTTGCGACAAAGCTCCAGCGTGCGGGCATGGTAGCCCTTGGGCGGCACGATCACGCCGCCTGAGCACAGGATCGGTTCAGCGATAAAGCCACCGATGGTCTCGGGCCCGAGATCCAGGATAATCTGCTCCATCTCTTCGATCTTGCCGTCGCACCAGTCGTCTGGCGACATCCCCTTGGGGCGCAGGTTAGGGTTTACGTCAGGCAGGAAATGCACAAGGTCATGGGCCTTGTCGAAGCGGGTTTTGAACCGCTCTTTGCCGGTCATGGACGAGGCCAGATAGGTCGATCCATGATACGCCTTTTCGCGCGACAGAATGCGTTTCTTATCCGGTCTGCCGAGAATATTGTTGTATAGGCCCACGGTGCGCAGGGCCGTGTCCACAGCCGTGGAACCGCAGGTGGTGAAATGCACGTTGTTGAGATCACCCGGGGTCCGCTCTGCAATTTTATGCGCAAGGATTGCCGCGGGTTCAGAGGTGGACGACCAAGGCGAGGCATAGACCATTTTGCGCACCTGGTCGGCAATTGCATCGGCCATCTCTTCGCGTCCATAGCCGATTTGCACGCACCACATGCCGCCCGGACCATCGATGAACTTTCGACCTTCGCTGTCCCAAAGGTAGACGCCATCGCCCGTGTTGAGCCGCTGATACTCATCCTCTCGCCAGCTACCGATCCCACCCCATGGATGCAGATTATGGTCGCGGTCCCATTCCGTGAGTTCGGCGGGACTGGGCGAATTGGTCGGCGCGGACATGAGGATCTCCAAACGGTAAATAGGGGATTGTTGATGTACCATAGGCGCGCCTTCAGGCTCTTGTAAAGTTTTTTTGAGCGCTCAAATAAATTTGCAATCTAGGAGTTGATCGCCGCCGAAAAAACTGGCGTAAGGGGAAGAAAGGGGCACAGAAATGGCAGAACTGGCAGAGGTCAGAAAACCGCGCAAAGAGCGCAAGGAGAACGCCGATCGCCGTCGGCGGCAGCTTCTTGATGCGGCGCGTCGATCGGTTTTGCAGCATGGTTTGGCAAAAACCACCTTGGCCACAGTTGCGCAAGAAGCGGGTCTGTCGCAGGGCGTTGCGGTCTTTTACTTCAATTCGAAAGCCGGTTTGCTGACAGAGACCCTACGAGACATCTACGATGCTTATGAGACACTCTGGCGCGCGGCCTTGGCCACACCGGGCACGCCGGTGGACAGGCTCATGGCCGTGCTGGAGGCCGATTTCTGCGAAGCCACCTGCGGGCCAGATCACCTGCCGCTTTGGTTTGCCTTTTGGGGAGAGTTGCGGTTTTCGGAGAACTATGCCGAGCTGGCCGACGCGTTTGACGCGCGGCGCCATGCGGCAATTCTGGCGCTCTGGCATGAGATTTTGCCTAAGGCCGAAAACGATGAGATCCGACAGATCACGGACTGGATGGAAACGCTGACCGATGGATATTGGAGCACGCTGCATCTCACCCCTGACGGTCTGACGCGGCAAGAAGCCTTGGCGGGAACGATAACGTTTTTGCGCCGTGTGGTGCCGGGCGTGATCTAGACCCCAAGCTTGTCGAGCAGCCGCAGCCTGAGAATCTCAGCCTCAACCATGGTTTCGCGCGCAAAGGAAAAAGGCAGGGGTTTGATCGTTGTGACGGGGAAGGCCAGCTCATCCTCCGGTGTGCCTTGTGCCCACTGGGCCAACACCCGGCCCATTGCCGTTGCGATAGCCACGCCGCGACCATTGTAACCCAAGCCCGCCTTGAGCCCCGGCGCAATTTCATGAAGGTGGGCATAGTGATCGCGGGTCAGTGCCACGAACCCGCCCCAGGCATAGTCCCATTCGACATCGGCCAATTGGGGATAAAGCTTTGCCGTGACCTTTTTAAGCCGCTCAAACTGGCGGCGGGTCGATGTGTCATTATAGGTCCCGCGCCCGCCCATCAAAAACCGCCCTTCGGCATCCAGACGGAAGTAGAGGAGCAGACGGCGCGCGTCTGAGAGCGCATGCAGCTCAGGCAGGATGGATTTGCGGATGTTGTCCGACAAAGGCTTGGTCGCGACCTGCACCGACCGTACCGGCAGTACGGATTTCGACAGGTTGGCGTGAAGGTCCTTGTTGGAGTAGGCGTTGGTGCAGAGCACGACCTGCGGCGCTTCCACCGCGCCATGGGCGGCGTGCACCCGGTGGCCTGTGGCGGTCTTCTCAATCTTGGTGACGGCCGAGCCGCCGTGAATGACCGCGCCTTGCCGCTCTGCCGCGTCGGCCAGACCGACGGCATAGTTGAAGGGCTGCAAATTGCCCCCGCGCATATCGATCAACCCGCCCAGATAATCCGCCGTGCCGGTCAGGTTGGCCATCCCATCCCGGTCAAGCGGGCGGACATCCGCGCCGAGTTCTTGCCATTCCTGCGCAAGCGCGTGCAATTCGCTCAGCGTCTTGGGCGTGTGCGCCGCGCGGAGCCAACCCGGCCGGATCGCGTCGCATTGAATGTTGTGCTTGGCGATCAGGTCAAAGACGAGGTCCCCCGCCTGTCCCGACATTTCAATCATTCGGTTGCCATAGGACGTGCCGAATTTCTTGCGGATCACACTGGGCGCATCTTTCAGACCCACATTGATTTGCCCGCCGTTGCGCCCCGATGCGCCCCAACCTGGTTGTTGCCCCTCAAGCAGCGTCACGTTTACGCCCGCTTCCGCCAGATGCAGCGCCGTGGACAGGCCGGAAAATCCGCCCCCCACCACGACCACATCGGTCTTAGACTGTCCCTCAAGCGGGGGGAAATCCGGCATGCGGTTGGCCGTGGCCGTCCACAGGCTGTTGGCGATGACAGGGCGCTCGTTGGGGATCATGGCTAACCCAACGCCGCGACGATCTGTTGCGCGTTAAAGCGCCCGCTCATGTAAGCGCCGTTCACGAGCGCTGAGATCGACCCGCCGGTTGCCTCGCCACCGAAGAAGAGTTTGTCGTCAATTGGGGCGCCAAGTTTGGTCCGCGCGCCATACTTTCCTGGGCGCACGGCCCCATAGGCGCCCATGACATGGGGGTTGTCGGCCCAGTCGGAGGCATATCCGCCCTTGAAATGTTTGCGCGCGTCGCTGCCCACATTGCGGACCAGCTCTTCCATCGCGTAATCAACCACGGCGTCCTGACCGTCACCGTAGAGATCCCAGGCAAAGGACCCGCCGATGAAGCCCATCATGTAATCCCATCCGCACGGCCATGAGACAAAGAAACATCCTTCGCCTGCTTTGTCTTCGGGCAAGCGATAGGTCACCCAGTTGTTCTCCCCCAGATCGAAGCGTGCGCCGTCAAACATGAGCGGCACTTTCATCAATAGACCCATGGGGATGTCGTTGATGGCCTCTTGTTTTTCGACGGGCAGGGCCGGGGTGAACTTGATTTTCTCGGCCGCCAAAACGCCGACGGAGACTGTTACCAAACAGGCCTTCGCGGTGATCGTGCCATTGTCGGTTTCAACCCGCACGCCATTGCCGCTGTAATCGATCGCGCTCACGGGAGTGTTGAGCGAGATGGGCAAGCCCTCTGCCAGGGTCGCGACCAATGTACCCAGCCCTTCTTTGACGAAGTAACTGGGCTGCGCGTCGGCGGAATTCCAATAGGATTTTGTCGACACCTGATCTAGTGTGACCCCGTAATCCATCGATCCCATCCAGGACTGCACACTGGCACCCCATGGGACATCCGGGATCACGGAGGCCGCTGGAACGTCCTTGCCCGCGCGGCCCGCATCGGCCATCGCTTGAAGGATGGCAGACCACGCCTTGTCGTAGGCCACCCAATCTGATCCGGTCGCGGGATTGCCCTCAAGATCGAACAGATCCGAATCAGCATTGGAATGGTCCACCATTTTAAAGCCATTCTCATAGCCGAGTTTCGCGTATGGGTTGTTGGTGGCGCCGTTAATCCACGAACACCCCACATCAATCGGTTGCCCCAGCCGCGCTCTTTCGGTGTAGGCCCGTCCCCCCACGCGGTCCGACGCCTCGACAATGACAAAGGACACGCCGGCCTTTTGCAGAACCCGACCCGCGGATAAGCCGGCGGAGCCTGCGCCGATGATGACAACGTCAGGATTCGTAGGCAAAGACTGGGCCAAAAGCGGGGACGCCCCGGCCATGCTAAGTCCGGCAAGTACGGCGCGACGTCCGATCAAGTTGCTCATGGGAGAGTCCTTTCTTAGAGCGAGGGAGGCTAAGGCGGCGGGGAGGGAGTGCGAAAAAAGGCCGGAAAAACGATGACGAAACAGGCAACTCGGTCCTCGGGGGCAGGTGTGCCGCGCTCATAAATTATTGCCCTTCTCGCTGCATGGGTTATCGTTTTGATGTGGCTGCCTGATTTTCAGGCACCGATCACATTGTGATCTCGGATGGCTGGGTAAGATGCTTGACTCGATATCGTGCCCGTATAAATGATTGAATGATCATTCAATGAGATGTGCGGGATGCCGGAAAAAGTCAATTGAAGATTTCCCTTCATGCGAGGCCTCGCTCGGAATGGTCACGTAAAAAAACAGGTGTTCACCCATCCAAAGAACACCGCTTACAACACGGGAGTACCAAGGATATGGACGTTGTTGATCAGCTAGGCACGATGCGCGAAGGCAAAATGAGCCGTCGTACCTTTACCAAGAACCTGCTGGCCGCAGGTGTCGCCACAGCAACCGTGCCGCTCGGCGCGCGTCAAGCTCAGGCGGCTGGCGAACAGGCCACGTATTTCACCTGGGGTGGCTATGACATCCCAGAGCTCTTCCAGCCCTATCAGGCCAAAAACGGCGAGTTGCCGAACTTCTCGGTCTTTGGTGCATCTGAGGAAGCGCTCACCAAAATGCGCGGTGGTTTTGTCGTCGACGTGGCGCACCCGTGCAACTCCGGTATGCCCCGCTGGGCCAGCACCGGCCTCTTCCAGCCAATTGACACCAGCCGTGTCGAAGGCTTTGAAAATGTGATTCCCAGCCTTGTGGATCTGCCCGGCAACGCGGCTGATGGTGGCAAGCTGTGGATGGTGCCGTTCGATTGGGGGCAGACCTCCATCACGTACCGCACCGACCTTTATGAGCTCGAAGGCGAAGAGAGCTGGGATATGCTCTGGAATGCGAAATATGCCAACCAGCTGGGCTCGCTCGGGTCCGGTGGCGATGCATGGTGGTGTGGCGCCATCAAGTCGGGTGTGAACTTTGACGACCTCGACACCGATGCGGCGTTTGAAACGATCGCGGCCACGATGCGCGAACAGCGCCCGCTGATCCGTGTCTACACCGATGACACGACCACGCTGGAACAAGCGCTGGCATCGGGTGAAATGGCGGCTGCCATGACCTGGAACAGCTCGGCCACGCTGCTCAAGTCCGAAGGCGTGCCGGTGAAATTTGCGGCACCAAAAGAGGGCGCGCTGACCTGGGTTTGCGGCCTGATGGTGCACAAAGACGCGCCGAACCTTGATCGCGCATATGATGTGATCTCGTCGCTGCTCTCCGTTGAGACCGGCAAATTCATGATTAACGACTACGGGTATGGTCACTCCAACGCGAAATCCTTCGACGAATTCGACGCGGAAACCCTGGCGGGCTTGGGCCTTTCCAAGGATCCCAACGATATCCTCTCAGCGGGCCACTTCCAGCGCCCCATGAGCCAGGATTGGGAAACCCGCATGAACGAGACGTTCGAACAGATCAAAGCGGGCTTCTAAGCCAAACAAAGAACCCGCCGGTCACGCGCCGGCGGGTTTTTCCTTTCTTTGTCGGAAAGATACGCACCCAATGGCTGATACATCTCTTTCACAGGCCGAGGCACGCGCAGACACAGCCCCGATCAAGACATCGTGGTTTTCGTCTTTGCTCTACAAGCGAGAGTCGCTGCGCGGCTATTTGCAGATGTCGCCCACGCTGGTCGTTCTGACCATCGGCATCATCATCCCCTTCTTTCTCCTTGTGGCGATGAGCCTTTGGACACGCGACGGGTTCGGGTTTGACACCACCCTGACGCTGTCGAATTACATCCGCACCCAGAACGAGCCGATTTTCAATGCGCTGTTGCAGAGATCCTTCTGGATTTCCGGCGTTGCCACGGTGGCCACGATCCTCGTGTGCTATCCGATGGCCTATTACGTGGCCTTCCATGTCCACAAAAATAAGATGATGTGGATCATCCTGATGACCCTGCCGTTCTGGACCAGCTACCTGCTGCGCGTCTTCGCGTGGAAGGTTGTTCTGGGCTATGAAGGCGTGATCAATTCGGGGCTGATGTCAGCGGGTTTCATCCAGGAACCGCTTGAATTTCTGCTCTATTCTCAGACGGCTGTGATCATCACACTGGCCCATGCCTGGGCGGCCTTCGCCATCCTGCCGATGTATGTCTCGCTGGAAAAGATCGACAAATCGCTGCTTGAGGCGGCAACCGATCTGGGGGACGGACCGGTGGCGCGTTTCTTCCGCATCACCCTGCCGCTGTCGATGCCCGGGATTATTGCTGCAAGCTTCCTCATCTTCATTCCGACGACGGGTGATTACATCACACCTGCGCTGCTGGGTGGTCCAGACGGGGCGATGATCGGCAACTTCATTCAGCTTCAGTTTGGGCCTGTTAACAATTGGCCCATGGGGGCGACGCTCTCGATCGTGTTGATGCTCTGGATCGCAGCGATTGCGCTGGTGTTCCTGTTCCTGACCAAGAAAGCACAGGATAAAATCGCATGAGCGCCCGAGCCAACCCCCGCGACACAGGGACGTACATCAAACGGCCCAACAGGCCGCTACAGATCTACGCGGTGATCTTTTTGATCGTGCTGTATGTGCCGGTCCTGTTCATCCCGATGTTCAGCTTCAATGACAGCATCTATGTGCGCTTCCCGCTGCAGGGTTTTACCTTCCAGTGGTATATTGAACTGTGGTCGCGCGATGCGGTGTGGGCGGCACTTTGGAACTCGGTGAAGGTCGGGGCCGTTGTCGCCGTGATCTCCACCATTCTGGGCGTCGTGGCCGCGCGGGCCATCACGCGCTACCGCCTTCCGGGCAAAAGCGCGTTGGTGACGTTCATCATGATGCCGCTCGTGATCCCAGGCATCATCTTCGGTGTCGCGCTCCTCGTGCTGATGAGCCGGATGGGCGTGCCTCTGTCGCTCTACACGGTGACCTTGGGACATCTCATTGTCTGTCTGCCCTTTGCGGTGGCGACTCTTCTGCCCCGGTTCGAGGGATTTGATCCATCTATGGAAGAGGCCTCTGCCGATCTGGGTGAAAACGGGTGGTGGACCTTCTGGCGCGTGACCTTTCCGATGGTCTTTCCGGGCGTCGTGGCGAGCTTGCTGCTCACTTTCACCATCTCGTTTGATGAGTTCATCATGGCGTTCTTTCTCACCGGGACGGACCCGACCCTGCCGATGTATATTTGGGGTCAGCTGCGCTTCCCTCAGGAGTTTCCGTCAGTGCTCGCGCTGTCATCGCTCATCCTCTTCATTTCCTTCATCCTCGTGTTCATCGCCCAGCGTGTTGGGCGGATGGGCCTGGAAGATTAAGACACAGGTGCCCTCATGACCAACGACGCCTTCATTTCCATCCGGAACGTCAACAAGTTCTTTGGCACGTTTCAGGCCATCGACAACGTCAGCATGGATATTGCGCAAGGGGAGTTCTTTTCCCTGCTGGGCGCCTCGGGCTGTGGCAAGACCACGCTTTTGCGCATGCTGGCGGGGTTTGAGAGCACGTCCAACGGCGAGATTTTGATCGACGGGCAGCCTTCTGCGGATGTGCCGCCGCATCACCGCCCGGTCAATATGGTCTTCCAAAGCTACGCGATTTTCCCGCATCTCAATGTCGCCGACAACATCGCCTATGGTCTGCGCAAGCAGCGTCTCTCGAAAGAGAAGAAAAAGGAGATGGTCGATGAGATGCTCGAGCTGATCAAGCTCCCGGGCTATGGCGCGCGCAAAGCCAATGAGCTTTCGGGTGGGCAACGGCAGCGGATCGCTTTGGCCCGTGCGTTGATCCTGCGGCCCAAAGTGCTTTTGCTGGATGAACCTCTGGGCGCGCTCGACAAACAGCTGCGCGAACAGATGCAACTCGAATTGCGGGCGTTGCAGCGCCAGGTGGGCATCACCTTTGTCTTCGTGACCCATGACCAGGAAGAGGCGCTGACCCTGTCGGATCGCATCGCCGTGATGTCAGGGGGCAAGGTTTTGCAGGTGGACACACCTGAGGGACTTTATGAAGCGCCCAAGACCCGCGAAGTGGCCAGCTTTATCGGCAACATGAATTTCTTCCAAGGCACCGTGCGCCGCAATGGATCCGCTGAGGCGGCGATCGAAACCCAAGGCCTCGGTAATATTCCGATTTCTCTGGACAAGGTGACCAAGCCTGATGGCGCGCCGGTTCAGGTGGCCCTGCGCCCGGAGAAATTTGAGCTCTTTGAAGAGGAACCCAAGAGCGGGCATTTCGTCACCGGCAAGATGGATAAAACCGCCTATATGGGTGAGCGCAGCCATTACTATGTGACCCTAGATGGCAAACCAGAGCCGGTGGCTGTGTCCAGCACCAACCAATTTGTGGCCCGCGATGATGATCGTTGGAAGCAAGGGGAGCCGGTATGGCTTTCTTGGTCGCCCGAGGCGGTGGTTGTTTTGGACGCAGACTAAGGGAAGACGCGGCAAAGGCCGTCTGACGGGACCATGAACAAAGTTACAAAGCTGGACAAACAGCTGTCAAAACCGACCCCAAAAACCGCGCGGCGCACGGAATCCAAAGAGGTGCGGCGCAAGCAGTTGATCGATGCCACAATCGAGTCCATCGCGCAGAACGGGATTGCCGGAACCACCATGTCGACGGTCACGGAAACTGCGGGGCTGTCGCTTGGCATTGTGAATTTCCACTTTGAGAGCAAGCAAAAGCTCTTTGAGGAAACGCTGGTTCATATCGCCAAGGAGTATCATCAGCACTGCTTGCGTGCCTATGAAGAGGTGGGCCCGTTTGCCCGTGAAAAACTGGCCGCGCTTGTGGACGCCCATTTTCACCCCGATGTTTGCACTCATGAGAAACTGGCCGTGTGGTACGCGTTTTACGGGGAAGGCAAGAGGCGCGCGATTTACCGCGATCTCATTGACCACATTGATGATCAGCATTGGGATATCGCCACGGAGCTGTGCCAGGACATCATTGATCACGGTGGCTATGATTGCCCGCCCGCCAATCAGGTCGCACGGACGCTTGAGGCGCTGCTTGATGGCATTGCGCTCAACATTCTGATGTACCCTGAAAGTTACAGCCCGGCCGACGGCCGCAAACAGGCGCACACCTATCTGGCCGCGATGTTTCCCAAGCATTTTGACATGCCCGAGTTTTAGACGCGCAGAATTGAACCAAGCCACGCAGAGGGGGAGGCATCCCCTGTCCCGCAAGTGGGAACGGAGCAACGAATATGGCAAGAGATCCACGCTACGACATTCTGTTTGAGCCGGTCAAAATTGGCCCTGTCACAGCGCGCAACCGGTTCTACCAGGTGCCTCATTGCACCGGCATGGGGTATGTCCGCCCGCGCACTTTGGCCGCGATGCGCGGCGTCAAAGCCGAGGGCGGTTGGGCCGTTGTGAACACGGAATACAACTCCATCCACCCCACTTCCGATGATCTGCCTCACCCTTCCGCCTCGCTTTGGGATGATAGTGATGTCCGTGCGCATTCGCTTATGACTGATGCCGTGCATGAGTTCGGGTCGCTCGCGGGTGCGGAACTTTGGTATGGTGGCGCGCGCTCAGCCAATATGATGACGCGGCTCGTGTCGATGGATGTCAAAGCCATGCCCAATACCGCAGGCAAACCCTTTTCGACCCGGGCCATGGACAAAGAAGACATCAAGACCTTCCGCCGCTGGCATCGCAGAGCGGCGCTGCGGGCCAAGGAGGCCGGCTTTGACGTTGTGTATGTCTACGCCACCCATGGCTACCTGCTTTCGAATTTCCTGAACCCTCGTGTCAATGACCGCAGCGATGAATATGGCGGGTGTTTGGACAATCGTGTGCGGCTGGTCCGAGAGCTGATCGAAGAGACCAAAGACGCGGTGGGGGATCGCTGTGGTGTCGCGGTCCGCTTCTCGGCGGATGAAGAGATTGGTGTGGATGGCCAGCCCATCTTTGGCGAACGCCGCGAGATGTTTGAGATGCTCGCCGAGCTGCCCGATCTGTGGGACATCAACATCGCCAATTACTCGGTCGAGATGGGCGTTTCGCGCTTTACCAAAGAGGCCACGCTTGAGCCGTATATGGAGTGGGTGAAGTCAAAGACGACGAAACCTGTTGTTACCGTCGGTCGCTTCACCTCCCCCGACACGATGGTAAGCCAGGTCAAGCGCGGGATCACGGATTTCATCGGTGCCGCGCGCCCTTCGATCGCCGACCCATTCTTGCCCAAAAAGATCGAAGAAGGGCGGCTGGACGAGATCCGCGAATGCATCGGCTGCAACATTTGCTATTCCGGCGACAGTATCGGTGTTCCCATCCGCTGCACCCAGAACCCCACTATGGGGGAGGAATGGCGCCGTGGCTGGCACCCCGAGTTTGCCCAAGACACTCCGCAGGAAGGCAGCGTCCTGGTTGTTGGGTCTGGCCCGGCCGGGTTGGAAGCCGCCCGCGCACTTGGCAAACGCGGCTATCAGGTGATGCTGGCCGAGGCGGAGCTTGAGATTGGCGGGCGCGTGACGCGCGAGGCATCTTTGCCGGGGATGAGTGAATATATCCGCGTGCGCGACTATCGCGAACAAGCGCTGAAAAACATGCTCAACGTTGATATTTTTCGTGACAGTAAAATGACCGCTCAGGATGTGTTTGACACTGAGGTCGATCATGTCTGCATTGCCACCGGGTCAACATGGCGGCGGGAATGCTTTGACGATGAAACCTTTTACTCCATTGCCGAAGGGGATGCCCGTGCCCGCGTCTTCACACCCGATGACATCATGAACGGCAAACTGCCGGACGGCCCGACGCTGATTTTCGATCAGGACAATTACTACATGGCGGGCGTGATCGCAGAGCGGGTGCGCCAGGACGGGCACGAGGTCATCTATGCGACTGAGGCTGATAGCGTCTCAAGTTGGGCTGGCAACACCTCTGAGCGGTGGCGCGTGCGGACCCATATGACAAAGCTCGGCATCAAGATCGAAACAGCGCAGTCCCTCACGCATTTTGATGGCCAAACCGCGACGCTCGAATGTACTTATGGCGGTGGCGAAAAGCAGGTCCAGGTGACCAATATCGTCTTGGTGACATCCCGCGCGCCCAATGATGCGCTCTATCACGAGATCCTCGATCATGCGGGCGGGGCGCCTTTGCCCTTTACCCTGACGCGGATCGGCGATGCCGAAGCGCCCGCCATTATAGCCGCTGCGGTCTATGCGGGGCACCGGTATGCGCGGGAATTGGACACGGAGGTCGATATTGACGTGCCTTTGATGCACGACCGTGTGGATGTAGGTGCGCAGCCCGGCACGGTCGCGCCCGCCCGTTGGAAATAAGGGAGAGGTATCATGCCGTCGCAAGCCTATTTCGACACGTTGGTGCAGTATTACGAAGAAGAGGTGGAGGGGGAGGCCTATTTCGCTGAGGCCGCCAAAGCCTATAAAGACAGCCTTGTGCGCGAGAAGCTGGAGCTGCTTGCCGCCTGCGAACGTCACGCGGCCATGGCGGTTGAACCGCTTATTCGCAAATATGGGCTGACCCCCAAAGACGCCGGTGCATTGCACGAAAGTGGCCGCAAAGATGCACAGAACACGCCCGTCGATTGGGCCAAGATGGTCGATGGTATGAACGCGACCTATCCTGGCTATGTGGACGATTTCAAAGGGCTGGAAGCTCTTGGCCCGGCGGAGGACCAGCAGCGCCTGAATTTCCTGACCGAGCATGAGATCGCCGCCATTGCGTTTTTGCGCCTTGAGGCCGTTGACCCCAAGACCAGTATGGCCCCGCTCAAGGCATACCTGGCCACTGACCCGTTGGATTGGGTGGTGGCCGCGCAATGACCCTGCTGCGCGTGACATTGGTTATGTGCCTCATGGTCGGCGGTGCGCAGGCTGAGATCAAAACTGTGGCTGACATTGAGGCAGAGGCGGTCTCTTGCGACACCTGTCAGGCGCGACAAAATGGCAAGCGCGCACTGCGGGAGTATCTTGCCCAAAAGCGCGCAGAAGAAGGGTCTGACGGCCAAAAGGACGACACAAGCGATGACTGAAACACCGAAAGCCGCTGGGTTCTCCATGCCCGCCGAATGGGACGCGCATACCCGCACCTGGATGATGTGGCCTTGTCGCAAGGTGGTCTGGCCGGATATGGAGGCCACGCGCCGCAACTACCGTGATGTGGCCCATGCGATCCGCGATTTTGAACCGCTCACCATGGTTGTGCGTCCCGAAGACATGGAGGGCGCACGCAATCTGCTGGGCTCTGACATTGAGCTTATGGATCATCCCATTGATGACAGTTGGGCTCGCGATGCCGGGCCGAATTTCCTCAAGAACGCGGCAGGGGACGTGGCCGGCGTGGCGTTCGAATTCAACGCTTGGGGCGGAAAATATGACCCCTATGATGGCGACAATGCCGTGGCAGAAGTGATCCTGGATACCGCTGGCGTGCCCGCTTTCACCTCGCGCCTGATCGCTGAAGGGGGTGGCATATCTGTGGATGGGGAGGGCACCGTTCTTACGACCGAAAGCTGCTTTCCAAACGCCAATCGCAATCCGGATTGGTCGCGCGATCAAATCGAAGAAGAACTTATGGAGGCGCTCGGCGCGGAGAAGGTGATCTGGCTGCCGGGCAATGTCGAAGAGACTGAGACGGACGGTCATGTTGATGGGGTCGCCGTCTTTGCCGCCCCCGGCGTGGTGCTCATCCAGAGCGATGAAGAGGAGGAGCATTACTGGCGCGACATTCACCGCGCCAATGTGGCCGCACTGGAGGGGCAGACGGACGCGAAGGGCCGTGAGATCAAGCTGATCAAAATGCCCGACGCTTGGCGCTTGCAAACCGGTGTCGAAGGCGAAGAATTCTGCGACAGTTACGTGAATTTTTACATCTGCAACGGCGGTATCATCATGCCGCATTACGATATCCGCGAAGACGGTTTGGTGGCGGAGATGCTGCAAGATGCTTTCCCCGGGCGCCGCATTTCACAGGTCCCGATCCCGGATATTGCGGGCGGCGGGGGCGGCATTCACTGCATCACCCAACAGGAACCAACCCCCGGCGTGTGATCCAAACCACACCCGCCCCGGACTTGATCCGGGGCCTCATTCTTTCGATCCAAGAGGTCCCGGATCAAGCCCGGGACGTGTCGCGCAAGGGGCCTTGGTCAGACACCTTTGTCCACGGTTTCCCCCCGCTGTTCCGCGGATTTCATCGCGTTGAGCTCTGCTTGCGCCCGGGCAATCTGTGCCGAGGCCATGGCCGCCACATTGCGATCCACCGAAGACGGCTCCGCCGGGGCCAGGGCGGCCGCCTTCACGACCATCATCTTGGCAATCGTCGCCGCCGGATCGCCCGGGATCGCGGAGGCATCAATCTGCACCTGACCCCCAATGGCATAGCGTTGCCCATCCGGTCCGGTCTGATAGCTATAGGTGGGGGAAGACGCATAGGGCCCGCCCACGCGTTTATGCGCCTGCTCATGATCGCGCACTTCGCGGTCGCGCGCGCGCAGTTTCTCAACCACCTGTTGCTCTTCTTCGCTCAACCCATCCGCGCGGCGATTGTCATTGCGGGTGCTATTTTCTGTCTCGGGGCCTGTCGCCGCGTTCACCTTGGCCGCACCACTTTCCTGCGCGCGGGCGGCGAGTTCGGCCTGCCTGGCACGGATCAGACCAAAGAGCGCGCTTTCCTGGGGCGCTCTGACAAGGGTATCGGCGTCAATATCCATAACCCAGGCACGCTATCAGCCGGGCCTTAACGAGAGATTGATTGCGCTGCCCCTATAAGACTGTGAGCCGTAGGTCAGAGATTGCAAAAGGCGGCATCCAACCCTTCGGCCACCTGATCGACATCCTCCAGTGAGAGGCAGAGCGGCGGGACCATTCGCAAGGTCGACTGGAACGGCCCGGATTTCGACAGGATCAGCCCGGCATCACGACAGCCCTCAAACACAGCGGCTGTGGTCTCCTTATCCGGTGTTTTGGTGGCGCGATCACTGACCATTTCGATGGCCAGCATCAACCCCTTGCCGCGCACATCGCCAATCTCTCCATGGCGTGATTTCAAATCCTCCAGGCGCGCCAGCAAGGCCGCACCGACCTCTCGCGCATTCTCTTGCAACCCCTCATCGCGCATCACGGCCAAAACGGCGCGGGCGGCGGCGCAGGATGTGGGATTGGCCCCGTAAGTGTGGAACATGAACCGCTCCGCCATCGGCTCTGCGATTGCCTTGCGGGCCACGACAGCGCCGATGGGAAACCCGTTGCCCAGCCCCTTGGCCATGACCACGATGTCGGGCACCACACCATCGGCCTCAAAGCCCCAGAAATGCGCGCCCGTCCGGCCAAACCCCGATTGCACCTCATCTGCGATGTAGAGCCCGCCCGCCGCGCGTACCCGCTCTGCCGCGCCCGACATATAGCCGGGTGGCATCTCGATAATCCCGCCATAGCCTTGCACACTTTCCACAAACATCCCCGCCACATGGCCCGAGGTGGCAGAAGCGATCACGCGGTCAATTTCATCAAGATAGGGCTGCGTTCCCGGGCCAAAGACGCCGCGGTACTGGTTCGGTTCGGCCACAAAGGCCACGTTTCCGGGCATGCCCGGATGCCGCCAACCCGAGATGCCAGTGATGGATTGCGCCGCCGCCGTGGGCCCGTGATAGGCCGTGCGCAGGGCCAACAAATCCAGGTTTCCGGTATAGGTCCGCGCCATGGTCATCGCCAAGTCGATGGCCTCTGACCCGGAATTGGTGAGATGCACCACCCAGTCTTCTTCGGCGGGCATGGTCGCGGCCAGTTCCTCGGCCAGATGGGCAGGGGTGGGGTGATAGAACATGGTTGTGCAATGGGTCAGCTCGCGCGCCTGTTCCATCGCCGCCTCCACCACGCGGGGGTGGGAGTGACCCACCGAGATACAGACATTCATGCCCAGCAGATCCGTGTAGCGCCGATCATCGGTATCCCACAGATACTGCCCGCGCCCGCGCTTGAACACGATGGGTTCGCGGAACGGGATGAATTTCTTCAACGATGCGGAATAGTACTGATCCCGTCGCGCGGCGGTTCCGTCAAAGGACCAGTCCGTGTGCAAAGGATGATCTTTCATGGTTCAGCTCCTTGTCTCACTTTGGAGGTTTTTCAGTCGCAAGTTTCCGGGGTCATAGGGCACTTCATCCAAGATGACTGCCGCGCGCCGCTCTCCCAACAGCGACACGGTCAAATCCCTGAGCGCGGTGGGATCTCGCAAATAGGCGAAGGCCAGCGTTTTGCCCGTGCGGTGCCCATGGGCGCCGGATGTCACGATGCCCACGGCCTTTTCGCCTTGCCAAACTGTATGGGCGTAAAACGGATCCACCTCGCCCGGCACAATCTCCAAAAGCACCAAACGCCAGGCCTCTTTGCGCATCAGGCCCACGCTTTCGCGCACAAACGCGCCAAGCCCCGCCTCCAACGGGCTGCGCTCGGTCGTCAGGTCCGCGCCCCAAGCCGGGTAGCCTTTTTCGAGCCGCATCGCATTGGCCGCAAACGCGCCGAAATAGCCGATATGGTGCATCGTGCCTGCGGTCTCGAGCGTCAGAAACACCCGCGCCGCGTTTTCGGCCTCAATATGCAATTCCCATCCTGGCTCGCCGATATAAGACATGCGCATCGCAAGGCAGCGCTTGCCCGCGATGGTGATTTCGCGATGGCTGAGCCAGGGAAAATCGATCGGGTCGTCACAGACATGGGCCAGAACCTTGCGCGCGCGGGGACCCATAAGCGCGATGACGGCAATGTCCTCGGTCACGTTCTGCACGTCCACATCATGGGCCTCGACCAAGGCGCGCAGGAGGTCAAAATCAATCTCTTCCGCCGCGGCAGCCGAGGTGAGGTACGCGCCCGCGTCGTCGATGCGCACCACGGTAAACTCTGACAGCACGCCGCCGGCCGGGGTCAATGCATGGGTCAGACCGATCCGCCCAGGCCGTGGCGGGCGATTGGCGCCAAGGGCCGACAGAAAGCCGTCTGTCCCCGGTCCCGTGACGCGAAACTTGGAGAAGACCGATAGATCGGCCATCGCCACTGCCTCTGACACCGTGCGGCATTCGCGGCGGACATGTTTGAACCAATTGGGCCGGGTAAAGCTCAGCTCGGCCTGATCGCCTTTGAGGTCAGAGAACCAGTTGGGGCGCTCCCAGCCATGGGCGACGCCCATCACTGCGCCCCGTTCCAGCATCAGGTGGTGAATGGGTGATTGCCGGACGTTGCGCGCAGCGGGGCGTTCTTCAAACGGATAGTGCACGCCGAATTGCAGCCCGAAACACTCCACCGCCTTCGCCACGCGATAGTCGCGATCCGCCCAGTCCCCAAAACGCCGACTGTCCACGGCCATCGCATCCATGGGCGGCGCACCGTGGGTCATCCAATGGGCCAGAAACCATCCCGCGCCACCGCCCTCCATCACCCCCATGGAGGAGCCGGTGAGCAGCCATGCGTTCTTCAACCCATGGGCTGGGCCAATCAACGGGTTGGCATCTGGGGTAAAGGTGATCGGCCCGTTGATCACGGATTTCACCCCGCCCGTGGCCAGCGCCGGTATGCGGGCCATGGCGGCCTCAATGATCGGCTCCACACGGTCAAGATCGGGCGGCATGAGGTCTGCGCCAAATTCCGGGGGCACCCCATCGACCGACCAGACCTGCGCGTCTGCCTCATAAGGCCCCAGTATCAGCCCGTCGCGTTCTTGTCGGACGTACCAGCTTTCTTCCGGGTCGCGGATGATGGGCAATTCGGGCAACCCGTCGGCCACGCGCGCGGCCACATCTGCCACGGTGTCGGTCACCAGATACTGATGGAGTACCGGCACGGACGGGATATTGAGCCCCATCATCGCCCCGATTTCCCACCCCCAGGTGCCAGCGGCGTTGACGATATGCTTGGTTCGGATCGAACCGCTTTCAATATGCACGCGCCAGGCATCCCCATCCCGCGCGATGGCTTTGACCGGGCTGAACCGCTTGATCACCGCGCCGTTTGCTTGCGCCACATGCGCCATGGCATTGGTGGCAAGCGTGGGGTCCACATGGCCATCATCGGGTTCATAGATACCACCCAACAACCCATCAAGCTGGGCCAGGGGGTGCAGTTCTGCAATGCGATCTGGCGTCAGGATTTCCAACGGATACCCCGTGAAATCCGAAAGCCCGGCAACATGGCGAAACTCATCCATGCGGTCAGGGTTGCGGGTGACCCGCATGGCCCCGGACGGGTGAAAGCCGCAGCTCTGCCCTGTCTCATCCGGCAGGATATCACGGTAGAGCCGCACGGACGTGGCGCGCAATTCCTGAATGGTTGGGTTGTGGGCAAAATGCGTACACAGCCCGGCGGCATGCCAAGTCGAGCCATGCGTCAGATCGTTCTTTTCCAAAAGCATGACATCCGACCAGCCCATCTTGGTCAGATGATACAGCAGCGACACCCCCATGGCCCCGCCGCCGATGATAACCACCTGCGCCTCGCTCATGCGCGCATCCTTTCGCCATTGGGATCAAAGGGCGCACGCTGCAAAGGTCTGGCTGGCCTGTCCTGGCCCGCGACGCGGACGGTAAACTGACGTGCGGTGGTCTCTGCCAAGGTCTCTCCGAGCGGTGTTTCAATCAGACCAAAGGCCAGGTTTTTGCCGGTCCGAGGCCCGCGCGCACCCGATGTGGTCAATCCCACATGCTGGGTCGCCTCATAGATCGGTTCGTCATGGAGCATCAGCGCGTCACTCTCGACCTCAAACAGGACGAGCCTCTGCGAGACACCTGTCTCTTTCTGCTGACGCAAGGCCTCTTTGCCCGCAAAATCCTTTTGCCAATCAATGGTAAAGCCAAGGCCTGCCTCCAGCGGGGTGATTTCAGGGCCGAGATCATGACCCCAATGTTTGAACCCTTTTTCGATCCGGCACCCGTCGAGCGCGTAATGTCCCATGGGTCGGGCACCGGCGTCGCGGCAGGCATCAAAGATCGCGCCGGCCTCTGCTGACGGCACCGTCAGTTCATACCCCAGCTCGCCAACAAAACTGATCCGGGTCGCACGGACCCTATGATTGGCAATCAGGATCTCCGCCGAAAACCCAAAGGCGATCTCTGGCGGGTTCGGGACGAGCCTGTGCAAAACATCCCGGCTTGCCGCACCCATCAGGCCGATGGTGCAATAGGCCTCTGTCACGTCCTCCACAGGGCCAAGATGGCGCCGCAGATAGGCCAGATCGCGCAGCCGGGTTGCGGCGCTGGATGTGATCTCAAACCGGGTCTCATCCAGCCGCGTCACGGTGACATCCATTTCGATCCCGCCGCGGGGGTTCAGGATTTGGGTGTAGGTGGCGCGGCCCACAGGGTGATCCATCTGGGCGGTGGTCAAACGGTTGAGCGCGTCCAAACCGGTCACCCGGAACTTTGAGAAGGGGCTGAGATCGATCAACACCGCGCCGCTGTCCATCCTTGCGGCTTCGCGTTTGGCCATCGCCCACCACGGCTGCGCGCCGATGGAGTAGGGCAGGTCGCATTCATCAGGGTTTTCGGCGTACCAAAGGCCACGTTCCCACCCTGCCGTAAGGCCGAACACTGCGCCCTCAGCCGCCCAGCGGTCATGCAATGCGGACCGGCGCAATCCCCGCCCTGCGCGCGGTTGTTTATGGGGCCAGTGCATCGCGAAAAGATCGGCCACGGCCTCTTTCATCCGCGCTTCCATATGGGCGGGTGTGGCGGTCTGCGGATCGACACGGGCGACATCAACCTCCCACATATCCATAGGCGGGTGGCCATCCATTACCCAATCGGCCAAGGCCCGCCCGATGCCCGCAGACGACATCACACCCACGGAGTTCATGCCGCAGGCCACAAAAAGGCTCGTCGCTTGAGGCGTCTCGCCCACCAAGGGCCGCGTGTCGGCGGTAAAGCTTTCAGGGCCGTTCATGAAGTGCTGAATGCCCACGTCTGCAAGCGATGGCATCAGGTCTAATGCCGCCTCCATGAAGGGGGTAAACTGTTCCCAATCCTCAGGCAATTCCAGGAACGGCCGCGACCCTTCGGGCCCGTATGGATCCCAACATTTGGCATCGGGTTCAAATCCGCCGATCACCAGTTTTCCCGCATCACCTTTAATGTAAATCCCACGGTCGAGATCGCGGATCACCGGGATCGGGTCCGGCAGGTCGGGGACAGGTTCGGTCACCACATACATGTGCTCGACCGCTTGCAAGGGCAGGGGCACACCCGCCGTCGCGGCAAGTTCCCGGCTCCATGCGCCAGCGGCCAGGATGACGCGATCGGCCATGAGGTCTGTCCCGTTTGATAGGGTGACGCCCTTGACGCGACCGCCTTGGGTCAGAAGCCGCTCAACGCCTGTGCCTTCGCGTATCTCGACCCCGGCGGTCTTGGCCCCGCGTGCATACGCCATGCACAGGTCCACCGGGTTCACATTGCCATCTTCGGGCACATGAAGCGCGCCCACGTGATCCGCCAGATCAAGCCCCGGCATCGCGACATCGCGCGCATTGATCATGCGCGGCGTCAAACCTTGGGTCACGCCCAGATCGGCAATGCGGCGCAGTTCATCCAGCCGCTCGGGCCGACGAGCAAGCCAGTAGCCGCCCGTTTGCCTGTAGCCCGTGGCAAGCCCGGTTTCTGTCTCCAGCCGGGGGAAAAGCTCCAACGCGTAGCTGGCCAACCGGGTCATATTGGGTGTCGCGCGCAGTGGCCCCACAATGCCCGCTGCGTGCCAGGACGTGCCAGAGGTCAGCTGATTGCGTTCCAGCACGACAACATCGGACGCGCCCCTTTGGCCCAGGTGATAGGCAATCGAAAGCCCGATCGCGCCGCCTCCGATGATCACGATACGGCCCATCAAAAGTAATCCCTGTCCGGCACTTCGGCTTTGCGCATCGCGATGTAATCTAGAAGCTCTGCGTCAATCTCCGGGTCCAATCCAGGGTCTTGGTAGCCGGCCAGTTGCTCTTTCCACCTCGCATTGGCGCGCGCGGCGGCGTCTTTCTCACCCTCTGCCTGCCATTGCTCAAAAGAGGCATCATCCGCCATCCATGGGCGAAACAGGGCGGACATGAAATTGGCCTGCGTGTGATCGCTGCCCAAGAAATGCCGACCAGGTCCGGTCGCGGCAATGGCCTCCATCGCCTGGGCGTTTTCGCTGAGGTCGATCCCGTCGAAAAACCGCGCAAGCTTTCCGCACAGGTCATGATCGAGCAAGGTCTTTTCAAACGAGGTCACCAACCCACCCTCAAGCCATCCGGTTGCGTGGTTGATCAGATTGGCCCCCGCGAACAGCGACATCATCAGACCCCAAGTCGCCTCTTGCTGACTTTGCCCGTCGGGGAGTTTGGACGACGACAGCGTGCCCACCGTGTGCAGCGGCACGCCCAGACGACGCGCCAGTTGCCCGGCCCCCAAGACCATCAGACCCGCCTCGGGCGTGCCAAAGGTCGGTGCGCCGTTTTGCATCGACATGGTGGAGGCAAACGACCCCATCAGGCAGGGCGCGCCGGGATTGATCAATTGCACAAGCGTCAAAGTGGCGAGCGCTTCGGCCAGGACTTGCGACAGGGTGCCCGCGACCGTGGTGGGCGACATCGCACCTGTCAGGACCCAGGGCGTGCAGGCCACAGGCTGCCCCGCGCGGGCATAGACCTTGAGTGACCCAGACATATTGGCATCCATCACCAAGGGCGCATTGGTGTTGCACACGGCGTAAAGCACCGGCTCGTCCGTGTCGCCAAAGACGATCCGCGCCATATCCACGGCGTGACCTGCGCGTTCCTCCCCGATGAAGGCGCCCATAAAGCAGCGATCGGACCAGCGGATATGGGCATAAAGCATATCCAAGTGGCGCTTGTTGGCGGGCAGGTCGACAGGTTCGCACACCACACCGCCAGAATGATGCAGCCAAGGCAGTGTCTGGTGCAGTTTCACCAACCGGGTGAAATCGTCATAGGTGGCGTAGCGGCGACCCCGGTCGAGATCATGCACAAAAGGCGGGCCCCAAGACGGGCAGAGCACGGAGGCGTCGCCGCCAAGCACCACGCTGTTGTCCGGGTTGCGGGCGACCTGAGGGAAAGATTGGGGGGCCGTGGCCTGAATGGTGCGGCGGCAAAACCCGGGCGCAAAACGCACGCGCGTGCCATCTACGTCACATCCCGCAGCGGAAAAGATATTGGGTATCTCGGGATCGTCATGAAATTCCATGCCGGTCTCGGCGAGGATTTGATCAGCATTCGCTTCAATCTGTTGCAGGCCGTCTTCGCTCAAAACCGGCATCGGGGCGAGAGATCGGCGCAGGTAAGGCGCACGTGGCACGGCCGTATGCATTTTGCGCGGGCGGCGACGAGGTGGGCGAGGGCTGTTCATGCATCCACGCTACGCTGCAAGATTGACAGAGGTCTATGAAAAGCCGCTAGTATCAGAAAAATTGATACTAAGGATTGTTGCATGTCCCACCCTCGTCAATTCAGCCCCGGCATGATCCGGTCGCTCGAAGTGCTCGTGGCTGTGGCGGAAACGGGCCAGATGCGCTCCGGCGCGATGCTTCTGGGGCTCAGCCAACCCGCCGCGTCCCATCACATCGCGGCCTTGGAGCGGGAATTTGGCCTTGTGCTTCTGGACCGGTCTACCCGGCCTGCGCGGCTGACCCATGCGGGCACGCGGCTTCATGCCCAGGCTGTGCGGATCTTGAATGCCATGGTCGATATGGAAACAGAGATGCGCCGCACGGGACGGCCCTCAATTTCCATGCTGCGAGTGGGTGTTCAGGCCTCTGTCGCCACAACGGTCACCGCGCCGCTCGTGACACTGGTCAAGAACCGCTACGGCGTCGAAGACATGACATTGCATGCCGGTCAAAGCGGTGACCATGAACGGCT
>JBCCDT010000063.1:0-23334 GCA_039030635.1 Pseudomonadota bacterium | reverse complement strand
GTCACGTGCAGACCCTGCCAATAAGGCGGATAATGCCGGGCGGTTTCGACCTTGAGGTCGCGCGGCTCCCAACCGCTGAGCGCCTCGCGCAGGTTGCGCTTGGCATCCGAGCCCCGCTGTTCGCGATTGAGGTCTTCCAGCCCGCCTTCCAGCGCGCGCTTGGTTTGCCGGTAAAGCGCGCGGATCAGGGAGGCTTTCCAATTGTTCCAGGTGTTCGGACCGACGCCGCGAATGTCACAGACTGTGAGCACACACAAAAGGTCCAAGCGTTCCTGGGTCTGAACCGCCTTGGCAAAATCCCGCACCGTGCGGGGATCGGCGATGTCGCGTTTCTGGGCCATGTCGGACATTTGCAGGTGATAGCGCACCAACCATTCGACCGTGTCCACCTCTTTGGGTTTGAGCCCCAGTCGCGTGGCCACCTTGCGGGCGATGCGGGCCCCGAGGATGGAGTGATCTTCGTCGCGGCCCTTGGCAATGTCATGAAGCAAGAGCGCGACGTACAGCACCCGCCGATTGACCCCGCCATCCAGGATGGAGGAGGCCACTGGCAGTTCTTCAATCAACTCGCGGCGCTCAATTTTATCAAGCTGGCCAATGCATTGTATGATGTGCTCATCAACGGTGTAGCTGTGATACATGTTGAATTGCATCATCGCGCGGATGGGTTCCCATTCGGGGATCAGAGCGGACAGAAGGCCCAGTTCATTCATCCGGCGCAATGCCCGTTCCGGGGCGCCGTGTTTGAGCAAGAGTTGCAAGAACAGCTTTTGCGTCTCGGGGTCGGCGCGGAAATTATCGTCAATCAGGTCGAGATTTGCCGTCACCAGCCGCATGGCGTCGGGGTGAATGAGAAGCCCGGTGCGCAGCCCTTCGTCGAAAAGCCGCAGCAGGTTGAGCCGATCCTTCAAAAACGCGGCTTCATCTGCGACGGCAAGTCGACCATGCACTTCTTCGTAGCCGTCTTTCATCCTGCGTTTGCGTTTGAACAGCCGCTGCAGGATCGCTTCTGATTTCACATGGGCGGCTTCCAGCTTGGTCAGGAAAATGCGGGTCAGATCGCCCACCGCGGTGGCGTGCCGAAAGTAATCCTGCATGAAGACTTCGACGGCGCGTTGACCGCCGGTTCCTGCGTAGCCCATGCGACTTGCCACCTCGACTTGCAGGTCGAATGTCAATTGTTCTGCCGCGCGGCCTGTCACCAGATGGAGATGACAGCGCGTCGCCCAAAGAAAGTTGTCAGCATCGGCAAAGCGGTCAAACTCGTCTTCGGTGAGCATCCCGTGGCCGATCAATTCGCGGACGTGATCCACCTGATAGAGATATTTTGCGATCCAGAAGAGCGATTGCAGATCTCGCAGCCCGCCTTTGCCTTCCTTTACATTGGGCTCCACCTTGTAGCGCGCGCCTTGTTTGCGATGGCGCGCGTCGCGTTCTGCCAGTTTCGCCTCAATGAATTCGCGCGCGGTGCCCTCGAAGAGATCAGAGCGCAGTTTCGATCGCAGCGTGTCGGCCAGAGCGGCGTCGCCAAAGAGAAAACGCTTTTCCAACAGGGCCGTGCGGATGGTGAAATCATCGGTGGCCAGACGCAGGCATTCCTTGACCGTGCGGCTGGCATGGCCAATCTTGAGCTTGAGATCCCAGAGCACGTAGAGCGTTGTTTCAATGACGCTTTCGGCCCAGGCGGTGATCTTGTAGGGCGTGAGAAACAGCAAGTCGACATCGCTTTGCGGGGCCATTTCTCCGCGCCCGTAGCCACCGACCGCGTAGACGGCGATGCGTTCACTGTCCGTGGGATTGGGCAGGGGGTGCGCCTGCTCTGTGGCAAAGCTCAGCACGGTGCGCAACAGGCAGTCGGTGAGCCAGCAGTAAGACCGCGTGGCGGCATGGGCGGCCATCGGACCCTGGGAAAGCGCGTCTGCGATGGCGGCGCGCCCACGGGCGTTGGCCGTTTTGAGAAGGTCCACCAGCATGCTGCGTGCTTGCGCCGGGTCTTTGGTCATTGCGATGTCCGACGTGATGCGGTCCGCGATTGCGGCCTCATCGAAAATCGCGTTGGCTGCGCAAATCAGGTCAGATGGCAGCGGCGGGGCGTCTTTCATGCGTTACAGTCCTGGGGCCCCAAAACTGGTGGGTGCGGGGCTGATCACCACGACCTCCTTATTGTCCACGGTCGCCACGGCAAGGGCGCGTTCATTGGTACCATCGGGCATAAAGCGAAACACGCCGTTAACGCCCTGAAAGCCCGCAGGTTGGGTCAGCGCCGAGGTGGTGAGGGCATCCGATTTGCCCGAACTGACCAGCGCACCGACGGCCGCAATGCCATCATAGGCCAGGCCCGCCAGCGCATGGGGCGGGTTGCCATACGCGGCCTCGTAGCGCGAGCGGAACTGCGCGTTGCGCTGCGGATCGGGCAGGGCAAACCAGCCGCCCTGAACCCCCGGCAGTTCCAGCGTTTGTGGCGGTGTGTCCCAACGGGCAAGGCCGATAAACTGTGTCTCGGCAGGGTCGACGCCCGCTTCGGGCAGCATCTGTGTAAAGAGCGGGAGCGCACCAGCCGTGTTGGCCGTGAAGAAGACCGCGTTGGCCTGATTGCTGCGAGCGGTGTCGCGGATATTGGTGACGGAGTTGATCACGGCCTGTTGCGAAAATTCGTAACTGACGCTGCCGGCGGATGTGGCACCATTGGCCGCGATCGCGCGATCAATCGCCACTTTGCCTACGCGGCCGGTATTGGTGTTGGCATAGACCGTCAGGACGCGTCCTTTGCCTTGGCTCACGGCGTAGTTCATCAACCGGTTTGCGGTGCTGTCAAAGGTTTGACCCAGCACGAACAGATTGCCGCCCGCGATGGCGGAGTTGTTGGAAAAGGCCAGCACGTTCACACCGCGGCCCGCGGCGGCCTGTGCGGCGGCGGTGGCGCTTTCGGCGCGCAATGGACCGATGATGATTTTGGCCCCGTCAGAGACGGCCTGCTGTGCCGCTTCCTGGGCTTTGGTTGGGCTGCCCGCGGTGGGGTAGACGCGCAGATCAATCTGCACACCGCTCAGATCCGAGCTGGCCAGACGCGCCGCATTTTCAAGGTCTTGGGCAAGCTTTTGTTCATTGCCATCAGCCGATCCAATGGGCACCAGCAAAGCCACGGGCACAGGCGCACGGGTGTTGATGGACGGCCCGTTGCCCACGAGAGGCACGCCGCCCAAACATCCGGCTAGGGCAAGCATAAGGGGTACAAAAAGAAGCCAAGCGATCAACTTGCGAAGGCGGGCGAACTGGGCAAACATGGACAAACGGTGCTCCCGAAAACGTGACGGGGAACGCCCCCGTGTGGTCGGGCCGATCATAGACGTCAGGCAGGAGGGGTCCAGTGGGGAATCAGACAACCGCGGATCCGCGGGCATTAGTGCCGGGTCTTTACCTTGTGGCCACGCCCATTGGGGCGGCACGCGATATCACGCTGCGCGCACTTGATATCCTGACCGTGGCGGATGTTTTGGCGGCAGAAGACACGCGGACCTTGCGCAAGTTGATGGACATCCACGGCATTGCTTTGGGCGAGCGACGGATTGTCAGTTTTCATGACCACAATGCGCGCGCCGCTCTGCCGAAACTGTTGGAGGCGTTGAGGAACGGAAAATCAGTGGCTTACGCGTCAGATGCGGGCACGCCGCTGATTTCTGATCCGGGATATGACCTGACCCGAGCGGTGATTGATGCCGGTCTGCCCTTGGTGTCTGCGCCCGGCCCGACAGCGGCCATCGCCGCGTTGACCCTGTCGGGCCTGCCCTCCGACAGTTTTTTCTTTGCGGGGTTTTTGCCCAACAAGACAACCAAGCGAAAATCCGCACTGGAGGCCCTGCGCGACGTGCCGGGCACGCTGATCTTTTACGAATCGCCAAAGCGGGTGGCGGCGATGCTGCGCGATGCCGTGGACGTGTTCGGTGGTGACCGTCAGGCCGCCCTCTGCCGCGAGATCACGAAGAAATTTGAGGAAACACTACGCGGGGATTTGCACCATGTCGCGGATGAGGTCGCCTCCCGCGACCTGAAAGGCGAGATCGTGGTTCTGATCGGGAAAGGGGATTTGGAGAAAATTAGTGAAGTTGGTTTAGAAGATGCATTGAATGAGGCGCTGAACGAGGTGAGCGTGCGCGATGCGGCAGAACGCATTGCGCGACGGTTTGGCCTGAAGAAGCGTGATGTTTACCAACGCGCGCTGGCGCTGGTGGAGTCTAATAAGGACGATCAAAGATGATGGCGCATGTGGCATGTGATCAATTTGCGGCGACGCAACAGGTGCGCACCCGCAAACGCGATGCCGGGGCGATGGCCTATTTTTCAGGCTGTGCCGCAGAAGCATCGGTCGCGCGGGACTATGTGGCGCGTGGGCTTACCCTGTTGGATACCCGCTGGCGCGGTCAATCGGGCGAAATTGATCTTATCTTTGAGGATGCGGGCGAACTTGTCTTCGTTGAGGTCAAGAAAGCGCGCAGTTTTGATGCAGCGGCGGACCGGTTGAGTGCCGCACAGGCGCGACGCATTCATATGGCGGCTTTGGAATATTTGGAATTTGCCCCGAACGGGCAGATGTCGGAGATGCGTTTTGATCTGGCTTTGTGCAATCAGGCCGGTGAGGTGGAGATCCGCGAAGGCGCGTTCAGCCATTTCTGATTTGCAGTGGCCCCGGCTTTGGCCCATGTAGAGCGTCACGAGACGCGCAGCCAAAGCACCGGGGATGACGCCCATGAAAATCGCCTTTCAAATGGATCCGATCGGCCCCATCGACATTGCGGCCGACAGCACTTTTCGTTTGGCCGAAGAGGCGCAGGCGCGCGGGCATGAGCTTTTCTACTATACCCCCGAACGGTTGGCCTATGACCAGGGGCGCGTGACGGCGCGGGGTTGGCCGTTGACCGTGCGGCGGGTGACGGGGGATCATTTCGCACTTGGCGAAGAGCAGGTGTTTGACCTCTCTGAGATGGATGTGGTGTGGCTGCGTCAGGATCCGCCCTTTGATATGTTCTACATCACGACCACCCATATTCTAGACCGTTTGGCGCCCGGAACCCTGGTGGTGAACGACCCCTTCTGGGTGCGCAACTATCCTGAAAAGCTGCTCATTCTCGACTTTCCCGATTTGATGCCGCCCACAGCCATTGCCCGTGATCTGGACACGATCAAGGCGTTCCGGGCCGAGCACGGCGATATCATTCTCAAACCGCTTTACGGCAATGGCGGCGCGGGCGTGTTTTTCCTGCCGGCCGCCGATCGCAATCTCGGCGCGCTCCATGAACTGTTTACCGGGTTCAGCCGTGAGCCACTGATCGCGCAGAAATTTCTGCCAGAGATCAGCGCGGGCGACAAACGCGTGATTTTGGTCGATGGCGAACCTGTGGGCGCGATCAACCGGATGCCCGCCGAAGGTGAAACGCGGTCAAACATGCATGTGGGCGGCACGCCCGAGAAGGTGGGGCTGACCGACCGGGACCGCGAGATTTGCGCCCGCATCGGCCCGCTGTTGCGCGAAAAAGGCCAGGTGTTTGTGGGCATCGACGTGATCGGCAACTACCTGACCGAGATCAACGTGACCTCACCCACCGGCATTCAGGAGCTTGAGCGGTTTGACGGGGTGAACATCGCGGGCAAGATCTGGGACGCGATTGAGGCCAAACGCGCGTGAGCTTTCTCGCTCGTGGGCTCAACACCTATTTGCGGTGGACTGAGAAACGGGCACTGGCCAAGGCCGAGGACATAGACGCGCTGCGCGGCAGTTTGGCGGTGCGCGCACGGTTGTTTTTCCATGGGCCATTGGGCACGCAATACGCGTGGGACAGTGCAGGCCGCGTGCCTGTGCAATGGACCATGGCGCGGGGCGTGGGGCGCGATGACGGGCCATTGATCCTTTATTTTCATGGTGGTGGCTACGTGTTTGGGTCGACTAACACGCATCGCGCGATGATGGCCGCACTGTCAAAAATGACGGGTTTGCCTGTGTGTTTGGTGGAATATCGTCTGGCCCCAGAGCATCCGTTTCCAGCGGCGATCGAGGATGCGCTGGCGTCCTATCAAGCGCTATCGGACCGCCCGGTGATCTTGGGCGGAGACAGCGCGGGCGGAGGGCTGGCACTGGCGCTTTTGGCGGAGATTTTGCGCCAGGACATGCCGCCGCCGGTCGGAGCCTTTGGGTTGTCCCCGTTGACCGACATGACCTTTTCGGGCGCGAGCATTGTGGAAAATGAAGCGTGCGAGGTGATGTTGCCCGCCGCACGGATTGCAGAGATTTCCGAGGCGTATTTAGGTCATGCCGCGCCGGAGGATCCTCGCGCCTCGCCGCTCTTTGCCGATTTTCAGGACGCGCCTCCGATTTGGCTCACCGTGGGGAACACCGAAATTTTGCGCGATGACACGACACGGCTTGTCGCGCGATTGCAGGCGCAGGGCGTGGACGCAACGGCCAAGATCGAAGACGATTTGCCCCATGTCTGGCCGATCTTTCACAATGTCCTGCCCGAGGCGCGCGCGACGCTGCGGGATCTGGCGATCTGGATCAGGAGCCGGACGGGCTGAGCCGGAAACTCACGGCCTCGGCCACATGGGCGCGGGTGACCGTATCCGCCCCGTCGAGATCGGCGATGGTGCGCGCCACGCGTATGACCCGGTGATAGCCGCGCGCCGAGAGGCCGAACTGATTGGCCACCTTGATCAACAGCTCCCGCCCGTCGGCATCAGGCGTTGCGAAATCGGTCAGCGCCTCGCCCTCGGCATCGGCATTCAGTCGTGTCTGGGCGAGATCACTATAGCGCTCTGACTGAACCTCGCGGGCCTGGGCCACGCGGGCGGCCACCGTGTCTGAGGTGTCGCCCCCCGACGGGAGGTCGAGATCGGTGAAAGACACCGGCGGCACATCCACGCGCAAATCAAAGCGGTCCATCAGTGGACCGGAGATTTTGCCCAGGTAGTCCTGCCCGCATTTGGGAGCCTGTGCACAGCTGCGCGCCGGATCAGAAAGGTAACCGCACCGGCACGGGTTGGCCGCCGCAACCAGCATGAATTGGCAAGGATAGCGCACATGGGCATTGGCGCGGGCAACCACGACCTCGCCCGTTTCAATCGGTTGGCGCAGGGTTTCCAGAACCTGGCGGGAAAATTCGGGAAACTCATCCATGAAGAGCACACCATTGTGGGCGAGGCTGATCTCCCCCGGGGAGGCGCGCCGCCCGCCGCCCACGATGGCCGCCATGGAGGCGGTGTGATGCGGTTCACGAAACGGCCGCGTCCGGGAAATGCCGCCCTCTTCAAGAAGCCCGGCGAGGGAATGGATCATGGATGTTTCCAACGCCTCAGCGGGGGTTAGAGGCGGCAGGATGCTGGGCAAACGCGCGGCCAGCATGGATTTGCCCGATCCGGGCGTGCCGACCATCATCAGGTGATGCCGTCCAGCAGCGGCAATTTCCAAGGCGCGTTTGGCGCGTTCCTGACCTTTGACATCGATCAGGTCGCGGCCGCTGACATCCGCGTGCACTTCGCCCGGTTCAGCAGGCGGCAGGGGGGATTGACCTGTGTAATGGCGCACCACGTCCGCAAGCGTCCGCGCACCGATCACGCGGGCATCGCCCACCCAAGCGGCCTCGGCGCCCGACGCCTTGGGACAGAGCAGGGTCCGGGCGTCTTCTGCGGCTGTCATGGCGGCGGGCAGTGCGCCGGTGACGGGCAGGATGGAGCCATCGAGGGACAGCTCGCCCAGAGCACAGGTTTCTTCGACGGCGTCGGCGGGGATAATGTCGAGCGCGGCGAGCAAAGAGAGCGCGATGGGCAGGTCGAAATGGCTCCCTTCCTTGGGCATGTCAGCAGGCGAGAGGTTTACGGTGATGCGGCGCGAGGGCAGGGCGATGGACATAGAGGTGAGCGCGGTGCGCACCCGGTCGCGCGCTTCGCTGACGGCTTTGTCGGGCAAACCGACCAGCGAAAACCCCGGCAGGCCTTGGGTGACCGCGCATTGCACTTCGACCGGGCGGGCCTCCACCCCTTCGAAGGCCACTGTGTAGGCGCGCGCAACCATGGTGTTTCCTTTCGTCAACCTTGGTTAACAAACTGCGTGGAACTGGTTGAGGAAGGGTTAATGGGCGAGGTCGGAATTTGGGGGCGCTGCCCCCTGACCCCCCGAGGTATTTTTGACAAGAAAGAAGCGGCAAGGCTCATCGGGCTTCTTTCTTGTTATAAATACCTCAATCCGGGCTTGGCCAAGGGGCCGTGGGTTTGTCAGCATGATAGGGGAAGGGGTCATAGGTGACCTTGAGCCCTTCGGCCCGCCAGGCGCGGAACTCTGGATCGGCGATCGTGGTGGCCACGTAGGCTTTGGCGAGGTCGCCCACCGGCAGGTCATAGCCCGCGATGCGCGCGGTGACCGGGGCGTAGAAAACATCCGCCAGGCTGTAATCACCAAACAACCAGGGGCCATCTGCGCCGAAGCGGGTTTTGGCCAAGCTCCAGAGCTCTTCGATGCGCGCGAGGTCGGCCATCACGGCATCAGAGGGTGCGAAGCCGGAGATCTGGTGTTGCAACTGCATCGGGCAATCGCCGCGCAACTCGGTGAAGCTCGAATGCATCTCAGACACCATCCAGCGGGCGAGGGCGCGCGCGGCGGGATCTTGCGGCCACAGACCTGCCGCGGGGTGGCGCTCTGCCAGGGTTTCGGCCATGGCGAGCGTGTCGCCGATAACAACGCCGTCTGTGTCACGCATCACGGGCACAAGGCGGGCAGGGGCGAGCGGGGCCAGATCCTCAGCCATGGTGCCGGAATAGAGCCCCACCATGTGGACACGGACCGGCAGGCCGAATTTTGCAAACATTAGCCAGCCGCGCAGGGACCAGCTGGAAAAGGTGCGATCGCCGATAAAAAGGTCATAGGTCATGGGCGCGAGCTTAGACGGAGCGTCATCCCAATGAGAAACGACGATTTGTGCGTTGCATCATCACGGGACGTGATTGATCCGCACCCTATCACGGGACGTGATTGATCCTCACTGTGCGCCAGCCATCGCCGTCCAGCACCAGCTCTGTCACTGACAGGTTGTCGATCTTGTGTGCGAAAGCCTCATAGGCTGAGATGCGCTCGGCCTGCTGTACCTGCGTGAGGATCGCACCCATATGGGCCACGGCGATGATATCCGCGCCGGGATGGGCCGCCATGGCGCGCGCGATGCCGCGATCGACACGGGCCACAACTTCATTCCATGTCTCACCCGATGGCGCGCGCACAAGGCCGGGTTCATCCCAGAAAGCGCGCAGTTTTTCCTGATCTTCGATCGTATCGAAATTCTGCATTTCCCAGTCGCCGAAATGGATCTCGCGCAGATCGGGATCGTGTGGCAGGCGGGGACGGCCGTTTTGAATGGCGTCGGCTGTGGCGACAGCGCGGATGAGATCGGAGGACACGATCACAGCCCCCGATGGCAAAAACGCCTCTAACCGGGCGATTTGGGCGGTGTCGCTGAGATCGGCGGGGATGTCGGACCATCCGACCATGGCCTTGGCATGGGTCGGCCCGTGGCGAACCCAGAACACGCGGCTCAAGATGCGGCCTCTGGCAATGTGCCCTTCAGAACCTGTGGAAGGCCTGCAATCACATTCACGACCAAATCGGCCTTGGCGGCCAGTTTTTGGTTGAGCCGGCCTTGTTCGGTTTGAAACCGTCGGGCCAGCGCGTTGTCGGGCACCACGGAGTGGCCCACCTCATTGCTGACGATCACCACTGGCGCAGCACACAGCGCGAAACCTGCCATCAAACCGGCCTCCGCCTCGGCGAGATCGTGCTCAGCGAGGAGATGATTAGAAAGCCACATAGTTGCGCAATCCATCAATACGGCGTGATCACCGCTGATCCCGGCAAGGGTACGCCCGACCTCCAACGGCTCTTCTATCGTGCGCCAACCTTGGCCGCGCAACTCTTGGTGGCGGGCAATTTTGTCTTTCATTTCAGTATCAAAGGCCTGGGCGGTCGCAAAATAGACGCGCGGGCGGCCGGACCCGATCACCAGCGTTTCGGCGAAGGCGGATTTGCCCGAGGCCGCGCCTCCGACAACCAGAGTTAGAGGTGGAAGCAATTTTTAACACCTTTTTAATGATCCAGTGTGCTATACGCTCCGTAACACTATCCACACGCGCCAAAAAGAGTGGACCGAGACGGTCCGCTGCCCACAGGGGGATGACCATGCCGTTGGACAGTGATCATTCGACAAATATGTCTCGCGTCGCCATGAAGGCGGAGCTGCTTGATGCCGAAACCGAACAACGGTTGGCCTATGCCTGGCGAGACCAACGCGATGAACAGGCCTTGCATCGCCTGATCACCGCTTACATGCGGCTCGCCATTTCCATGGCCGCGAAATACAAACGCTATGGGGCTTCGATGAATGACCTCATTCAGGAGGCGGGTCTGGGCCTGATGAAGGCCGCGGATAAGTTTGACCCCGATCGCGGTGTTCGTTTTTCGACCTACGCGGTGTGGTGGATCAAAGCCTCCATTCAGGATTACGTGATGCGCAACTGGTCCATGGTGCGCACCGGGTCGACCTCTTCTCAAAAGTCGCTGTTTTTCAACATGCGCCGTGTGCAGGCGCGGATTGAGCGGGAAGCGATGGCGCAGGGTGAGGAGTTGGATGGACATCAGCTGCGGGAGATGATTGCCCAGGAAGTTGGCGTGCCGCTGCGCGATGTGGAGATGATGGAAGGACGGTTGTCCGGGTCGGATTTTTCGTTGAACGCCACGCAATCCGTTGAGGATGAAGGTCGCGAATGGATCGACACGATCGAGGATGAAGGTCCGCGCGGGGATGAGTTGGTCGAAGAAGATCATGACCTGAGCGCGCTTCGGGGTTGGCTCGGCGATGCGATGTCAAAGCTCAACGATCGGGAACGGTTTATCGTTCGTGAACGCAAGCTGCGCGATGAGCCGCGCACACTCGAAAGCCTGGGTGATGAGTTGTCCCTGAGCAAAGAGCGTGTGCGTCAGCTTGAGGCGGCGGCGTTTCAGAAGATGCGCAAGCATTTGGAACGGCACGGGTCCGAGGTGCACAACCTCCTCGCATGAGGGTAGTTTTTTTCGCAAACACACAATGGTCCTGCGCGGGGTTCGCGCAGGATTTTTTTTGCTCGTGTGCCGCGCTCTTGTGCCTCTTGCGGGGTAAGTCTAACGTATTGCAGCGAAAAGCCGGAGCGCGCCCATGCTGGCATCCAAACGCATATTGTTGATCATTGGTGGCGGGATCGCGGCCTACAAATCCCTGGATCTGATCCGGCGCCTGCGCGAGCGGGGTGCGTCTGTGACCCCGGTGCTGACCCGCGCGGGGGCGGAATTTGTGACGCCCTTGTCGGTATCCGCATTGGCGGGGACGAAGGTGTTTCAGGATCTATTTGACCTCACCGATGAGGCGGAGATGGGGCATATCGAGCTGTCGCGCAGTGCCGATCTGATCGTGGTGGCCCCGGCGACGGCGGATCTGATGGCGAAAATGGCGATGGGACGGGCCGATGATTTGGCCTCTACGCTTTTGTTGGCGACGGACACACCGGTGTTGATTGCGCCCGCGATGAATGTGCGGATGTGGGAACACGCCGCCACGCAACGCAATATTGAAACCTTGAAGGGCGACGGGATTGCGTTTGTCGGACCCAATGAGGGTGACATGGCCTGCGGCGAGTTTGGGCCGGGGCGGATGTCGGAGCCCCTGGAGATTGTGGCGGCGGTCGAAGATCAGCTGGCGCAAGGTCCGCTCAAAGGCAAACGCGTGTTGGTGACCTCTGGCCCGACGCATGAGCCGATTGATCCGGTGCGCTACATCGCCAATCGATCCTCTGGCGCGCAGGGGGCAGCGATTGCGCGGGCGCTTTCGGCGCTGGGCGCGGAGGTCGTGTTTGTCACCGGGCCTGCGGATGTGGCCCCGCCGGAGGGCGTGCATGTGGTGCCGGTTGGGTCGGCGCGGGATATGATGACGGCGGTGAAAGACGCCTTGCCCGTGGATGCGGCGGTGTTTGCCGCGGCGGTGGCGGATTGGCGGGTGGCCTCGGCCTCGGACACGAAGCTGAAGAAATCCAAGAACGGCCTGCCAAAGCTGGAATTTGAGGAAAATCCGGACATTCTGGCGACAGTCAGCCAAATGGACGGTGATCGGCCGGATTTGGTGGTGGGCTTTGCGGCAGAGACGGATGATGTTGTGGCCCATGCCACGGCCAAACGGGCGCGCAAGGGCTGCGACTGGATCGTGGCCAATGATGTGCGGCCTGAGACAGGGATCATGGGCGGGGCTGAGAATGACGTGACCTTGATCACGGAAGCGGGCGCGGAGGACTGGCCGCGTATGTCGAAAGATCAGGTGGCATCGCGGCTGGCGGATCGCATTGCGGATGTGTTTGAATAATTTCGTGCCTCCGGCGGGAGTATTTTTGGCAAGATGAAGCCACGGGACACCATAAAGGACGCGGTGACAATCGAGTGTGTTTGGGACGAAGAGGCGGATACCTCATTCGGCCTGCCGCGCTATGAGACGGCCGGAGCGGCGGGCGCGGATTTGCGCGCGAATTTTCCGGGAGGTGTGGGCGTGACCGTGGCGCCGGGCGCGCGCGTTTTGGTGCCCACAGGGCTGCGCGTGGCGGTGCCTGAGGGCTATGAGATGCAGCTGAGACCGCGCTCTGGTCTGGCGCTCAAACACGGGATCACTTTGCCCAACACGCCTGGCACAGTGGACAGCGATTATCGCGGGCCGCTGGGTGTGATCGTGATGAATGCAGGCGATGCGGCGTTTGAGATCACCCACGGGATGCGGATCGCCCAGATTGTCATTGCGCCGGTTTTGCAAGCCGCTTTTGCGGAGGTTGAGACCCTGACGGATACGGTGCGCGGTGCTGGCGGATTTGGGTCCACGGGGGTCGGGCGATGATCCTGGTCTTTGGGCTGGCGGCCACGCTGTGGGGTCTTGGGGCGGCGCTGCGCACGCCACATCAGGCGCGGTTTTTGATGATCGGGCTTTTGTGGGTGGGCGTGGTGTCGTTGCATATCTTGCTGCCAGTCGGGCACCCGCTTCGGGATGCGACCGGCGGGTCGGCGGCGT
Organism: Pseudomonadota bacterium; assembly: GCA_039030635.1. Classification (GTDB taxonomy): domain Bacteria; phylum Pseudomonadota; class Alphaproteobacteria; order Rhodobacterales; family Rhodobacteraceae; genus Roseovarius. The sequence continues at coordinate 10,228 of JBCCDT010000063.1, read as the reverse complement.
TTTGGGTTGTGTTTGCGATCCTGGCCGGTGTCGCGTTCAGCTATGGCAAGGTGGTGCAATTTCTGAAATCCACCGCGGAGCGGCGCAATACGCCGGTGCAGAAGGGCCCGTTTTCTGAGGCCGAGTTGGACCGTTATGCCCGGCATATCATGTTGCGAGAAATCGGGGGCCCGGGGCAAAAAGCGCTTAAGGACGCGAAAGTGCTGGTGGTGGGGGCCGGGGGGCTGGGGTCTCCGGCCCTGCTTTATCTGGGCGCGGCAGGTGTTGGGAGGCTGGCCGTCATTGATGATGACCTGGTCGACAATTCCAATCTTCAGCGCCAGATCATCCACCGCGACAAGGATATTGGCCGGCCCAAGGTGCAATCGGCCTATGACGCGTTGCGGGCGCAAAACCCCAATATCGACGTGCGCAGCTACACCCGCCGTTTGACCGCTGAGATCGCCGAGGAGCTTTTTGCCGAATATGACCTGATCCTCGATGGCAGTGACAATTTTGAGACGCGGTATTTGGTCAATGCCGCCGCCGTCGCCACGAAGACGCCCTTTGTCTCCGGCGCGCTGTCGCAATGGGAGGGGCAGGTGAGCCTCTTTGATCCGGCGAATGGCACACCGTGTTATGCCTGTGTTTTCCCACAGCCGCCCGCCGAAGGGTTGGCCCCGTCTTGTGCCGAGGCGGGTGTGTTTAGCCCGCTGGCCGGGATCGTGGGGTCAATGATGGCGGCGGAGGCGGTGAAGCATTTGGCGGGCGCGGGTGAGACGCTGCGCGGGCAACTCTTGATCTATGACGCGCTTTACGGCGAAACGCGCCGGGTGAAGATCTCCAAACGCGCGGATTGTCCGGTCTGCGGCAACGGGATCAACGACTGATCGCCTTTTCATTCCGGCGGTGCGCGCCTAGGTAATAGGCAAAGGAGATCCCCCATGACGAACCCGCTTCTCACCCAATGGGCCACGCCGTTTGATGTTGCCCCGTTTGATCAGATCGAAGACGCGCATTTCGAACCTGCCTTTGAGCAGGCGCTGGAAGAGGCCAAGGCGGAGATTCTGGCGATTTCGGGCAATGACGCATCGCCCAGCTTTGCCAACACGATCGAGGCGTTGGAGCAGGCGGGTAAAGCGCTCGACAAGGTCCTGTCGGTGTTCTTTTCGGTCTCTGGCGCGGATACCAACCCCAAGCGGCAGGAATTGCAGCGCAGCTTTAGCCCGAAACTGGCGGCCTATTCCTCGGACATTTATGAAAACGAGGCTCTGTTTGCCCGGATTGAAACCCTTTGGCAGGACCGCGACTCGCTGAACCTGACGGAAGAACAGAAGCGACTTTTGATGTTGACGCGGCGTGGGTTTGTGCGCGCGGGTGCCGCGCTGTCGGGGGCTGAGGCCGCGCGTATGCGCGAGCTGCGCGCGCGGCTGGCAGAGCTTGGCACGGCGTTCACGCAAAACCTGCTTGCCGATGAGGCCGGTTGGCACATGGAGTTGGCCGAGGAAGACCTCGAAGGGCTCCCCGATTTTGTTGTTGCGTCGGCGCGTGAGGCGGGGCGGGAGAAAGACGCCGCAGGGCCGGTGGTGACGCTGTCGCGCTCGCTGATCGTGCCGTTTTTGCAATTCTCCCCGCGGCGGGATCTGCGCAAAAAGGCATTTGAGGCGTGGGAAGCGCGCGGCGCCAATGGGGGCGAGACGGACAACCGCGCCTTGACCGCCGAAGTGCTGCAACTGCGTGAGGAGCGGGCCAAATTGCTCGGCTATGACAGTTTCGCCAATTACAAACTGGAAACCGAAATGGCCAAGACCCCCGATGCGGTGCGCGATCTCTTGATGCAGGTTTGGACCCCGGCCAAGGCGCGGGCGGAGGCGGATGCGCAAGTGCTGACCGCGATGATGCGCGAGGATGGGATCAATGGCGATCTGGAGCCGTGGGATTGGCGGTACTACGCGGAGAAGCGGCGCAAGGCGGAGCATGACCTCGATGAAGCCGCGCTGAAGCCGTTTTTGCAGCTTGATAAGATGATCGAGGCGGCGTTTGCCTGTGCGCACCGTCTCTTTGGGTTGGAGTTCAAGCCGCTTGAACTTGCGCTCTATCACCCCGATTGCCGGGCGTGGGAGGTGACGCGCGGTGGCACACATGTGGCCGTCTTCATCGGCGACTATTTCGCGCGCGGCTCAAAGCGGTCGGGCGCGTGGTGCTCGGCCATGCGCGGGCAGGCGAAGACACCGAAAGTGCAGGGGCCTGTGGTGATCAATGTCTGCAACTTCGCCAAGGGGGATCCAGCACTCCTGAGCTACGACGATGCGCGTACATTGTTCCATGAGTTCGGCCACGCGCTGCATCAGATGCTGTCAAATGTGGGCTACGAGTCGCTGTCTGGCACCAATGTGGCCCGTGATTTTGTTGAGCTGCCCAGCCAGCTTTATGAGCATTGGCTAGAGGTGCCAGAGGTGTTGGCGGAATTTGCCACCCATGCGGAAACGGGCGAGGCGATGCCTCAGGATATGCTCGATAAGGTGCTGGGCGCGGCGACCTTCGACATGGGTTTCCAGACGGTGGAATACGTGGCCTCCGCACTGGTGGACCTGGCCTTCCATGACGGGCCGGCGCCCGAGGATACGATGGCGCGACAGGCGGAGGTGCTCTCGGAGATCGGCATGCCGCGCGCCATCCGCATGCGCCACGCCACGCCGCAATTTGCCCATGTGTTCGCGGGCGATGGGTATTCCAGCGGCTACTACAGCTACATGTGGTCTGAGGTGATGGATGCTGACGCCTTTGCCGCCTTCGAAGAGGCGGGTGGTGCCTTTGATGAGGAGAAGGCACGCGCGTTAGAGACGCATATCTTGTCCACCGGCGGGTCCAAGGATGCAGAGGAACTCTACCTCGCCTTCCGGGGTCGGATGCCCGGGGTTGAGGCCTTGCTCAAAGGCCGGGGGCTCGCCGCGTGAAGGCGGACGCGCTGCCCTACCGGCCCTGTGCAGGGGTGATGCTGGTCAATGCATCAGGCGAGGTGTTTGTGGGCCAGCGCAAGGACAGTGATGTCGCCGCCTGGCAGATGCCGCAAGGCGGGATCGATCCCGGCGAAACCCCGCGTGACGCGGCGCTGCGCGAGCTGGAGGAAGAGACGGGTGTGTCCTCTGATCTGGTGACGGTGGAGGCTGAGACGCACGAATGGCTGCGCTATGACCTGCCGGATCACCTGTTGGGTAAGGTCTGGAAAGGGCGCTACCGCGGGCAGGAGATGAAGTGGTTTTTGATGCGGTTTCACGGGCAAGACACGCATGTGAATATCGCGACCAAACATCAGGAATTTTCCGAATGGCGATGGCTGGCTGTGAATGAAGTGCCCAAACAGATCGTGCCTTTCAAACGTGAGATGTACGACAAAGTGATATCAGAATTCGGAGCCTTCTTGTGAAAGCCCTGCTTGCCACAATGCTGTCCTGCCTGTCTGGCCCGGCTTTGGCGCTCAGTTGCATGGCCCCTGACGTGGCGCACACCTTCACTGCGCTCGATGAACAACCCGAGACCTTCGTCGTTGTCCATGGCACGCTGACATTTGATGAAACGCTTTTGCCGGTGACCGATTGGGAGAACCAAGACGCCACCCCGCCATCGACCTCCATTCCGGCGCAACTGACGGGTCAATCGCTCACCCGCGATGGGTTCACCGCGCCGTTTGATCGGGCGATCACCTTTGATGCGGTGTGCTTTGGGCCCTGGTGCGTCTCAGCTGCGTCGGGGTCAGAGGTGATGGCTTTTGTGAAATACGAGGACGGGGCATACGTGTTCGGGCTGGGCCCGTGCTATTTTACCGGGTTCTTTGACCCGGATCAGGCCACGCTGGATACCGCCACCGCGTGTATGCGCGCTGAGGCCTGTGAGCCGAAGTTTCAGTAAGGGGGCTCCGCCCCCAAGCGTCAAAACCTTTGGTTTCAACGCCCCCCCCGGAGTATTTCTGGCAAGATGAAACAAGGGACATGTCCTGCAATTCATCTTGCCAAAAATACTCCCGCCGGAGGCACAAAATCTGAGACTCTGACTCCCAATGAGAACAAAAGGTGAATATAGTGACCGAGTCATGTTCACTGAGCTGTCGATCACATCCAATTTCACCTTCCTCACCGGGGCCTCGCATCCGGAGGATTACGTGGAGCGGGCCGCCTTTTTGGGGCTGACGGCCATGGCTGTGGCGGATTGGAATTCGGTGGCGGGGATCGTGCGGGCGCATACGGCTGCGCGAGAGATCGGGCGCGTGGTCAAGGAGCGCGCGATGATTGAGGCGCGGAACGGACCGATTGGCCCGCCAGCGCCTGAGGGTACGGCGCCACCCATATGGGCCACGGTGCCGCGCCTGATCCCGGCAGCGCGCATTCAACTCACCGAAGGGGTGGAGGTCACGGCCTTACCCAAGACGCGAGTGGGGTGGGGACGGCTGTGTCGGTTGATCAGTCGGGGGCGGCTGCGCGCGGAAAAGGGCACCTGTGATCTGAGCCTGAGCGATCTGATGGAGTGGGGCGCAGATATGGCGCTTTTGCTGCATCCAACAGAACGCAACCCAGACGGCAACCCGGGGCGGACATGGCGCGTCCATGTCCGCCGGCTTGCGCGTCAGTTTGGCGAAGATCTCTATTTGCTCATGGCGCCCTGCTATGACGGGCAGGACAGCGCGCGGTTCAGCCGGTTGGCGCGCTTGGCCAAGGATCTCGGGATTGACACGGTCGCCTCCGCCCTGCCGGTGATGCATCACGCGCGTCGCCGCCGTTTGGCCGATGTGCTGACCGCGATCCGGCAAGGCTGCCGCGTGGAGGAGTTGGGCCGCGCCGCCTTGGCCAACGGGGAGCGGCGGCTGAGATCCGAGGCGGAGATGGAGCGCCTTTTTGAAGGGCATGAGCCGGCGGTGCACAGGGCAGGCGAGATTGCCGAGAGCCTGACCTTTTCTCTCGATGAGCTGCGCTATGAATACCCAAGCGAGCTGTCGGAGAATGAGACACCGTCTGACCGGCTGCGGCGGCTGGCCTATGAGGGGCTCAGATGGCGCTATCCGGGTGGCGCGTCTGAACGGGTGCGCAAGATGATTGAGCATGAGCTCGACCTCATTGGGCGGCTGAAATACGAGCCCTATTTTCTCACTGTCCATGATGTGGTGGCCTTTGCCCGGTCGCGCGATATTCTGTGTCAGGGGCGGGGGTCGGCGGCCAATTCGGTGGTGTGTTTCTGCCTCGGCATCACGTCGGTCAGCCCCGAGATGGGCACGATGGTGTTTGAGCGGTTCGTGTCCGAGGCGCGCGATGAGCCGCCCGATATTGACGTGGATTTCGAACATGAGCGCCGCGAAGAGGTGATCCAGCATATCTATGCCCGCTACGGCCGCGAGCGCGCGGGGCTCTGCGCCACGGTGATCCATTATCGCGGCAAGCGCGCCATCCGGGAGGTGGGCCGCGCGATGGGGCTGAGCCAGGACACGATTGGCGCGCTCAGTTCGCAGCTTTGGGGGTTTTTCTCAAACGGCAACCTGGAACGGCAGCGCCTGCAAGAGATCGGGCTTGATCCCGACGATCCGCGCCTGCGCCAGACCATGGCGCTGGTCCATGAGATCGAAGGGTTTCCACGGCATCTGAGCCAGCATGTGGGCGGGTTTGTCATGACCGAAGGGCGGCTTGATGAGTTGGTCCCGATAGAGAACGCCACGATGGAGAACCGCACGGTCATCTGTTGGGACAAGGACGACATCGACGCGCTGGGCATTCTGAAGGTCGATGTGCTGGCGCTGGGCATGCTGACCTGTATCCGCAAGGGCTTTGCCCTGATGGAGCAACATCATGGGCTGGATTACACGCTGGCCTCGCTGCCCGCGGAGGACCCCAAGGTGTATGACATGCTGTGCGAGGCCGATAGCGTGGGCGTCTTTCAGGTGGAAAGCCGCGCGCAGATGAACTTCCTGCCGCGGATGCGCCCGCGCACCTTCTATGACTTGGTGATCGAGGTGGCGATCATCCGGCCCGGGCCCATTCAGGGCGACATGGTGCACCCTTACATCCGCCGCCGCAACGGGGAAGAGCCGGTGGAGTTTCCCTCCGATGAGCTGGGTCGGGTGCTGGGCAAGACGCTGGGCGTGCCGCTCTTTCAGGAACAAGCGATGCAGATCGCCATCATCGGCGCGGGGTTCACGCCCGAAGAGGCCGACCGCTTGCGCCGATCGCTCGCAACCTTCCGGCGCTATGGCAATATCAGCGATTTCCGTGCGCGGTTCCTCAAGGGCATGGCGAAGAATGGTTATGACGAAGACTTTGCCGAGCGGTGTTTTTCCCAGATCGAAGGCTTCGGCTCTTACGGCTTTCCCGAAAGCCATGCCGCCTCTTTCGCGCTGCTTGTTTACGCGAGCGCGTGGATCAAGCGGCACCATCCGGGCATCTTCGCCTGTGCGCTGCTGAATTCTCAGCCGATGGGATTCTATGCGCCTGCGCAGATCGTACGGGACGCGCGCGAACACGGGGTCACGGTGCGGCCGGTCTGCGTGCAGGCGAGTTACTGGGACAATGTGATGGAACCCGATGGCAAGGGGGGCCTTGCCCTGCGCCTGGGGTTTCGACAGATCAAAGGGCTGGCGGAAGAAGACGCCACATGGATCACTGCCGCGCGGGGCAATGGCTACGTCGCCGTGGCCGATGTCTGGCGCCGGGCGGGCGTGCCGCCGCTGACGGTGACACGTTTGGCGGAGGCGGATGCCTTTGCCGAATTGGGGCTCACGCGGCGCGAGGCGCTGTGGGAAGCCCGCGCCTTGGCCGGTGACAAGCCATTGCCGCTCTTTTCGGGGGATATGGACGGCGAAGGCATTGATGAGCCTGCCGCTCACCTGCCGCAGATGACATTGGGCGAAGAGGTGGTGGAGGATTTCGTCGCCACGCGGCTCTCGCTCAAGGCGCATCCGGTGGCATTGCTGCGCGATGTGCTGACGCCGCCCTAGCTGCGATAAATCTCGCTGAGGTCAAAGATGTTCTGCGTGAACCAATGGGCCTCATCGAAATTGTGCTGGCCTTGCTCGGTATTTTCAAAATACGTGTCGAAGAAATACTTGCGGCCAAAAATCTTCACCCGCTCCGGTGCCACATCCGCCAGATGATCGGTGAACAGATCGGGGCCGGTGAGGGAGGACACCGTGCCTTTCTTGCGCTGAACCACATTGTCGAATGCTCTGTCGCGCAATTCCCCCAAAAGGGCGCTGCCCGCCGGGGCCAGAAACACCGCGTTGTTGATCGTGGGCCGTTTGAAAATCTGGAGCCGGTAGCATGTCAGCTCTTCAACCCGGTTCTTGAAGAGCACATTCGCCTTGGCCAAAGGTCGGTAACGCCAGTCGACATAAAGCCCGCCATGCCGCGCGATCCAGGCCAGCCGGATCAGGTCACTGCGCATGGCCGGAAGGCTGCAGGCCTCAAAGGCGTCGCGGTGCTGCGCGCCATAGGTCGTTTCCAAAAACGCCGCCGCCGTGCTGTCATTGAGTGAGGTCACCTTGGCCCCGGGCAGCGCCGTTTCAAGATGTGTCACGGCACGGGCATAACCCTCTGGGACAGGGTTACTGTCCCAGAAAAGCAGCACGTTTTTCTCAATCATGAGAAGGGCTTACATAGAGGCCAGAAGGCCCTCACCCGCCGACAGCTCACAGGTGCCGGGGTTTTCATCGATCTGAAGCACGCTCACCGTGCCATCATCCACCAGCATCGCATAGCGCTTGGACCGGTCCACAAACCCCACGGGCGGGGCGGAGAAATTCATGCCGACGGCCTTGGTGAAACCTGCTTCGGCATCGGCCAGCATGGTGATCCCGGCCTCGGTCGCACCCGTGGTCTGGCCCCAGGTCTGCATGATGAACGGGTCATTGACGGAGACACAGATGATCTCCTCCACACCCTTGTCCATGAACGCATCTTTGGTGCGCATGAAGCTTGGCACATGGGCGCTGTCGCAGGTCGGCGTAAAGGCACCGGGCACCGCGAAAATCACCACTTTGCGCCCTTTGACCTTGTCCGCAAGGGACACCTCTTGGGGGCCGTCGTCGCCCATCACAATGAAGGTGGCATCGGGGAGCGTGTCGCCAGTGGAAATTGTCATGATCGCGTGCCTTATCGTTTGTGTTTCGACTGTTGCTAGATATAGGCTCCGCCGAGGAATGCACCATCAAAAAGACCAAAGGGGGAGCGCATGGCAGGCATTGTTGTCGTAGGGGCGGGTCAGGCCGGAGCATCGGTTGTCGCCAAACTGCGCGCGCTGGATTACGCGGGCCAGATCACGCTCATCGGGGAAGAACCCTCGCCCCCTTATCAGCGCCCGCCATTGTCCAAGAAATACCTGCTGGGCGAGCTGGAGCTGGAGCGCATGTATCTGCGACCCGAAAGCTTTTACGCCGAGAACCAGATTGATCTGTGTGTGAATGAGCAAGTCACCTCAATCGTGCCCGGCGCGAAAGAGATCACCACGACGGGTCGCACGATTGAGTATGATCATTTGGTTCTCGCCACCGGCTCCGTCCCCCGCACCTTGCCAGCTGCGATGGGCGGCGATTTGGAGGGTGTGTACCTTGTGCGCGGCCTCAGTGACGTCGACGCGATGGCGCCCGAATTCCGCGAAGGCGCGCATGTCCTCATCGTCGGCGGCGGCTATATCGGGCTTGAGGCGGCGGCGGTGGCAGCCAAAAAGGGGCTGAAGGTCACGCTGATCGAAATGGCCGACCGCATTCTGAAACGCGTGGCCTCGCCCGAGACATCGGATTACTTCCGCACCCTGCACCAAGGCCACGGCGTGGATATCCGCGAAAGCACGGGGTTGGAGCGGCTGATAGGCGAGGGTCGCGTGACCGGTGCCCATCTGGCCGATGGCGAAGAGCTGGACGTCGATTTTGTCATTGTCGGCGTGGGCATTGACCCGGCCACGGAACTCGCCGCAATGGCGGGGCTTGAGATCGACAATGGGATCAAGACCAATGACACATGCCAGACATCCGCCCCAAATATCTGGGCCGCGGGCGATTGCGCGTCCTTCCCCTATCGCGGCGATCAAGTCCGGCTCGAAAGCGTGCCAAATGCCCATGACATGGCCGAATGCGTGGCCGAAAACATCATGGGCGCGGGCAAAACCTATGTGCCGCAGCCGTGGTTCTGGTCGGATCAGTATGACATCAAGTTGCAGATCAGCGGGCTCAACACAGGCTATGACAACGTGATCACCCGCCCTGATGGCAAGGGCAAAGGCATGTCGTTTTGGTATTTCAAAGGCGATGAATTGCTGGCCGTCGACGCGGTGAATGAACCGCGCGCCTACATGGTCGGCAAGCGTTTGATCGATGCGGGCAAATCCCCGACGCCCGATCAGATCGCCGACACGGGGCTGGAGCTGAAAACCCTGCTCAAAGCGTGAGGATCATCACGTGCGCATCATAGGGGGCACCTTTCGCGGCCGCCGCCTGGCCTCTGTGGGCAAAGGCGATCCGGCCGCGCATCTCCGCCCCACCTCGGACCGGGTGCGCGAAAGCCTGTTTAACATCCTAGATAGCAATTACGCCGATGCGTTGGACGAGGCACGTGTGCTGGACGTCTTTGCAGGGACAGGCGCGCTGGGTCTTGAGGCGCTCTCTCGCGGTGCCGCGCATGTCACCTTCATCGACCAAGGCCGCGCCGCGCTCAAACTCCTGCGCGCCAATATTGCAACCTGTCAGGCCGAGGCCCACACCAGCATCCTCATCCGCGACGCCCGCAAACCCGGCCCCGCGCCCGCGCCTGCGAACCTGATCTTTCTCGACCCGCCCTATGGCAAGGCGCTGGGCGAAAAGGCAATTGATGCGCTTTTGAAAAACGGCTGGCTGGCAGAGCGCGCGCTCATTGTTTGGGAGGATAATACCGCCGTCACCCCGCCTCCAAGTCTCCAGGCGCTCGATGAACGCCGCTACGGCGACACGGTCATCCGGTTTTTCCACCACACGCCCTGACTGCGGCTTCTTTCTTGTCTGAAATACCTCGGGGGGGTCGCGGAACGCGACGGGGGCAGCGCCCCCTCTTCAAGGTTTCATCAAGTCCGGCAGATCCCCTGACAGCCCGGCCGCTTCTCGCATCATCCCCCGCCGTAGCCCCGGCAGCGCATTGATCACGCCCATGCCAATGCCGCGGGCCGCCTTGAGCAAGCCGTTATCATTTGAAAACAATCGGTTGGTCCCGTCTGTGATCATCGCCAGCGCGGTGATGTCAAACCG
>JBCCDT010000062.1:0-23611 GCA_039030635.1 Pseudomonadota bacterium | reverse complement strand
TCTGCGGCGCAATGGGGGCCGCATGCTCGTGGAGCACGTCAAAGATCTGCCGCTCCGCGATGTAGTCACGCAACGCGGCTTTATCCTCGGCCAGTTTCACCAACGTCTCATTGCCCGTCGCGGCCGCAAATTTCTCGACAAACCCCGGATAGGATTGCGTCAGCTCCATGTCCTCAATCAGCGCCTCACGCAGGCTGCGCGTGGCATCGCCCACGCTGACCTCTGCCGCACCATCCAATTCCAGCGCCTTGAGAACCGCGTCCACCGCATCCGCATCATTTTGGAAATAAACACCCAAAGAGTCCCCCGGCTGATAACTCAATCCAGACCCTTCCAGCGAAATCTCTACATGTCGCACGTCTTTGGTGCTGTTGCGCCCGGTGATCTTCTGCACTTGCGCGATCTCGGCCTCAAAGGGGTTTTTCTTGGTCCATTGCGACACCGGCGCAGGGGCCACAAGCCCCGGCATTGGCACCACGTTGGCCGACGCCCCACCCTTTTTCAGCTCAGGTTCAAAATGATCCAACGCGCCCGTGATCCAACCCGGCACGTGATCGTCATAATCCACGTCAAAAAGCCCCGGCTCCACAACGATCTCCGCCCCCAGCGCGCGGAACCGTTCGGCAAAATCCATGGCCGTCTTGTTGAAAAACTCATAGCTCGAGTCGCCCAGACCAAGCAAGGCGACCTGCACACCATCCATCTTGGGCGCTTTCTTGGAGCCCACGAAATCATAGAACTTCTCTGCCCCCTCAGGCGGGTCGCCCTCCCCGTAGGTCGCGGTCACGATGGTGATGAATTTCTCGTTCTTGAGCTGTGTCGGCTTGTAATCCGCCATATTGACCAGCTTCACATCCATGCCCCGCGCCTTCGCACCCTCGGCCAAATCGCTGGCCACGTGTTTGGCGTTGCCGGTCTGCGTGCCGTAAAGAATGGTCAAAGGGGCCGCCTCTGCCGCAGGGGCCGCGACGGGCCCCGCCACACCGCCTTGCGTGGCAGTCGCGGCCAGATAACCACTGATCCAAGCCTGTTGCACCGGCGTCAAGGCACCAGCCAATTGCGCGAACGCCTGGGATTGCTCCGGCGACAGCGGGTTAAAGCCTTGCGGCATCTGGCTCATGATCGTCATGGTGTGCGTCCCTCGCTCAAGTGCAGCCCGCATTCGCGGCTAGCTCCGAAAAATCTGGTGTCTTCTTCGCGCATGCCGTCCCCTAGCTTGCGCGTGGTGTGCGTGTCGCCGACACTCACGTAGCCTTGCTCCCACAGCGGGTGATGGGGCAGGTCATGATCCTTGAGATAGCGATGCACATCGCGGTTGGACCAATCGACAATCGGGTGAAACTTCACCCGCCCGCCTTGGAATTCCAGGATTTTGCGCGCGGCCCGGCTCTCTGATTGGCTCCGTCGCAGGCCTGAATACCAGGTGCCCGCCCCCACCGAGGTCATCGCCTTTTGCATCGGCTCAACCTTGTTGATGGCATTGTACCGCTTAAGCCCGTCCTCACCCTGTTCCCAAAGCTGGCCAAACCGCGCCTCCTGCCAGGCAGGTGTCATCTCCGCGCGGAACACATGCAGGTTGAGGGCGAGCCGCTCGACCATCTCATCGACAAAGCGATAGGTCTCTGGAAAGAGATATCCGGTGTCAAACAAAAGCACCGGCACATCCGGCACCGCGCGCGTCATCATATGCAGCATGACCGCCGACTGGATGCCAAAGCTTGACGACAGGACATGGGCTTTGGGCAGGTTCTCCAGCGCCCAGGCGATCCGCGCCTCCGCCGGTTGATCCTCCAACCAGACATTGGCGGCGGTAAACACCTTAGGCCCTTTATCCGCCGTCGCGATATGTGTCTGCGCGTTCATGCGCTCGCCGCCACCGCGTGGAAATCGGTTTTGGAAACCTTCACCTCGGCGACCACGCCCTGACGGATCACGAAATCGCCAAAACCTTCGCCATCCTCACGCTCCGCCACCCAGCGCCCGATCAGTCCATCGAGCTCTTCGATCACCTGATCGGGGCTGATGTTTTCGCGATAAAGCTTCGGGATACGCGTGCCGATGCGGTTGCCACCCAGGTGCAGGTTGTATTTGCCAGGCCCTTTCCCAACGAGGCCCACCTCCGCCAGCATCGCCCGACCACAGCCATTGGGGCAGCCAATGACGCGCAGGATCATGTGATCCTCGGGAATGCCATGCTTGGTCAAAAGCCCTTCCACCTGATGCACCAGATCGGGCAAAAACCGCTCTGCCTCAGCCATCGCCAAGGGGCAGGTCGGTAGCGCCACACAGGCCATGGAGTTCTTGAGCTGCGGCGTCTGGAAATCATCGATCAGGCCGTGCGCGCGCGCGATCTTCTCGATCTCATCGCGTTGCTGCGGCGGCACCCCGGCGATCACCAGGTTCTGGTTCGCCGTCATGCGGAAATCGCCCTGATGGATCTCTGCAATCTTACGCAGGCCCGTTTTCAACGGCCGGTTCGGGTAATCCAAAATCCGCCCGCTCAGCAGGTAGAGCGTGAGGTGATGCTTGCCATCCACGCCTTCGACCCAGCCAAACCGATCCCCGCGCGAGGTGAACTCATATGGCCGCGAGGGGCCAAATTTCACCCCCGCCCGGCGCTCCACTTCCGCCTTGAACACGTCCACGCCCACACGGTCGAGCGTGTATTTCGTCTTGGCCTGCTTCCGGTTCACCCGGTTGCCCCAGTCGCGCTGCACCGTCACCACATGCTCAGCTACCGCCAGCGTGTGCTCCAGCGGGATAAACCCGAAATCATCCGCCTTTCGCGGATAGGTCGAGGTGTCGCCATGGGTCATGGCGAGGCCTCCGCCCACGAGCACATTCCAGCCGACCAGCTTGCCATCCTCGGCAATGGCCACAAAATTCAGGTCATTGGCATGCACATCCACCTCATTGTTGGGCGGAATGCTCACCGTCGTTTTGAATTTGCGCGGCAGGTAAGTCTCACCAAGGATCGGTTCCTCGGTGGTCTTGGCCTTCTCGCCATCGAGCCAAATCTCGGCATAGGCCTTGGTATTGGGCAGCAGATGCTCAGAGATTTTCTTGGACCATTCATAGGCCTCCGCATGCAGCTCTGACTCCACCGGGTTGGTGGTGCAAAGCACGTTGCGGTTCACGTCCCCCGCGGTGGCAATGCTATCAATCCCCGCGGAATCGATGACCTTGTGCATGTCCTTGATGTCGGGCTTCAGCACGCCGTGGAACTGAAATGTCTGCCGTGTGGTCAGGCGCACGGAGCCATACATCGTGTGCTCTTCGGCGAATTTCTCAATCACCAGCCACTGCGCCGGGGTGATGATCCCGCCGGGCATGCGGGCGCGCAGCATCACGTTGTGCAGCGGCTCCAGCTTTTGCTTGGCACGCTCAGGCCGGATATCGCGGTCATCTTGTTGATACATGCCGTGAAAGCGAATGAGCTGGAAATTGTCCGCGCTGAACCCGCCGGTGATCGGGTCAGCCAAATCCTCGGTGATCGTGCCGCGCAGGAAGTTGCTTTCGCCCTTCAGCCGCTCATTGTCAGCCTTTTGACCTTCCACGATCAGAGGTCCGTTGGGTTCATGATCCAGCATGTCACGTGCCTTTCATCGGGCAAAGGGGCGCCGTTCCGGGCAACGCGAGGTTGCCCGGTGGGTCAGGTTAGGTTGTGGGTTGGCTTACGCCGGGTCTTTGATCTTGCGCAGGTAAGGCAGCACGGTTTCGAACTCGCCGAACTTGGCTTTCGCGTCTTCGTTGTTCACCGATGGCGGGATGATCACATCTTCGCCGGGCACCCAATTGGCCGGTGTCGCCACACCTTTGCCAATGGAGGTTTGCAGCCCGTCAAGCGCGCGGATGATCTCAGCAAAGTTGCGGCCCACCGTCATCGGATAGGTCATCGACAGCTTCAGCTGCTTGTCGGGCCCAATGATAAAGACCGAGCGCACCGTGGCGCTGTGGGCGGGCGTGCGCCCATCGGGCAGATACGCCTCCGCTGGCAACATGTCGAAAGCTTTGGAGACCGCCAGACCATCATCAGCAATGATCGGGAAGCCGGCTTTTGCGCCGCCATAGGCCTCAATATCGCCTTTCCATTTCTTGTGATCCTCGACCCCGTCCACGGAAACACCGATCACTTTGGTGCCGCGCTTTTCCCATTCGTCGGCAAGCTGGGCCACGGCAGAGAACTCAGTTGTACAAACTGGGGTAAAATCTTTGGGGTGTGAAAACAAAATGGCCCAACTTTCACCGATCCAGTCATGCAGGCTGATGGTGCCATGATCTGTTTCGACAGTCAGGTCGGGGATGGTATCGTTGATGCGAAGACCCATGCGGTAGTCCTTTCCACGCGAAGTCGCGGTTGAGTGTGATGCCCTGCCATCCCAGGAGATGGGTGGCGTTGGCCGCCGAAATAAACCGCTCGTTCCACGGGATCAATTCAGGCCCATTCAGTTAAGAACATTTTTCGCACCTTGGCCAGAAACGGGTCAGACTGTTCTCTCCTGCGGACGATCCCCGGACGGATATTTGCGCGCTTGAAACCCGCATCCCTTATCACGAGTTTCACACCCATCTCATCGGCAATGCGCGCGGACGACCAACTGATTTGCGGCTTTCGTCCAAAATTGCACTACACTCCTTGCGACGAAAAGGGAGGGACAGATGCTCAGACGGATACTCGTACCTGTGCGCGGCGACGGAATGGGGGAGGCGCTCTTTGCGCATGCGGCCAAGCTTGCGCATCTGCACAAGGGTCACATCGTGGTGGCCCATAGCCGCGCAGAGGTGGGAAAACTGGCCCCCTATGGACGGACGATGACCGCCTTTGCCAAGCAGACGATGCTGGATCAGGCCAAAGAACTGGCCGACCAGGAAGAACAAGCGCTGCGCGACGATCTTCATCGGCAGGCGGTCGCGCTCGATATTATTGAGACCGACACGCCTGACGGCACCCGCGCCACGGTCAGCTTTGTCGAAGAGACAGGGCGCATGGCCGATGTGATCAAGCACAATGGGCGGCTTGCCGACCTTATCGTCGTGGCCAAACCCAATCGGGATCGCAATCTTGGCGTCAACTCCCTCAAATCCGGGCTGTTTGAAACCGGGCGGCCAGTGCTCATGTGCCCCAAAGACCATGGGCCGGATGAAGATTTTGGCACCCGCGTGGCCGTGGCCTGGAACGGGTCACTTGAAGCGGCGCGCACCGTCGGCCTCACCCTGCCCATTGTCGAAACGGCCCGCCAGGTGACCATCCTGTCGGGCGGCAAGGAAAGGGTGCATGGGGCCACGACAGAAGAGCTTGTCGCCTATTATGCCCTGCGCGGCATCACGGCGGATGTGCATCGGTTCGACGCCCAACGACCCCATGAAGCGCTGCTTTCAAAAACCATTGAGGTGGGTGCAACCCTCTTGATCATGGGGGCGTATGGCCGAGGTCACGGGCGCGAAGCGCTCTTTGGTGGAAACACGCAAGCCGTTGTAGACACAGCAGAAATTCCGGTGCTTATGGGACACTAATGTATACATAAGCGAATAATCGGCCTCGCAACAATATTATCCTTGAAAAGGCGCATTCGAAATATAGTTACCCTTCCATTAACGCGGGCGTGCGAACAGACCCGCGTGGCACTTATGGACGGAGGACAATTCATGTCGATCACCAAACGCGGCCTTCTCGGCCTCACCGCAGCGGCCCTCATGGCCACAAGCCCCATCGCAGTGCTGGCCGATGGCTGGAAACCCCGCAAACCGATTGATTTCGTGATCATGGCCGGGGCCGGTGGTGGCGCAGACCAGATCGCGCGCTTTATCCAATCCGTGGCCGAGAAGGCCGACATGACCCCGCGCCCCTTGGTGCCCAACAACAAGGGTGGCGGCTCGGGCGCTGAGGCGCTGATCCACGTCTCCAACGCCTCTGACCCCGATCACACGATCCTAGTCACGTTGAACTCTTTCTTCACCACGCCGATCCGTCAGGACAACCTCGGCATAGACATTCAGACCTTCACGCCGGTGGCGATGATGGGCGTCGACCCGTTTGTCCTGTGGGTCCACAAGGACAGCGGCATCACCACGTTTGAGGAATACGTGGCCAAGGTCAAAGAGATGGATGGTGAGTTTGTCATGGGCGGCACGGGCGCCGGTCAGGAAGACAGCATCGTCATCGCCTACATGTCAGGTGCCTATGGCCTCGACATCAAATACATCCCCTATGATGGCGGTGGTGCCGTGGCCAAGGATCTGGCCGGTAAACAGATCATGGCAACTGTGAACAACCCGGCGGAAGCCAAGGGGTTCTACGAGGCCGGTGAATTTGTGCCGCTCGTGGCTTTCTCTGATGAGCGTCTGCCGGCCTATCCGGACGTGCCGACGATGATCGAAAAAGGCAATGATTTCTCATACTACAACCAGCGAGCCGTCGTGGGCGCGCCGGGCATGTCGGATGAGGCCGCAGCCTATTACCAGGACCTGTTTACGCAGATCTACAACACCGAAGAGTGGCAGGGCTATCTAACATCCGAAAGCTTGTCGCCCCTTTGGATGGATGCGGGTGAACAGAAAGACTATTGGCAGGTGCAGGTGGACAACCACAAGAAACTGCTCGCCGATCTGGGAAGCTGACCTGATCGCACTAACTCAACGGCTGGGCGGGTTGGAAACGACCGGCCCAGTCAACCCGAAGACCGAAGACATGTGAGGGCAAAATGCGACTAGGTGAGATTGTCACCGCCGGTGTCCTCGCGCTCTTGTCCATATACTTCATGTGGAAGAGCTCCGAACTCCCAATTGGTTACATTTCCGGCACCGGCCCTGGCGGGGGCGCGTGGCCTTTTTGGCTTTCGGCCATCATGCTGATCTGCTGCGGGATGATCGCGTTCAATTGGTGGCGTGGCACCTCGCCGCCCTCGCAATCAGAAGAGCCCATGCTTGACGCCTATGGCTGGCGGATGCTGGCGCTGGTGGGGGGCGGGATCATCGTCTTCGTGGGGTTGGTGAGCGTCATTTCCATGTACGGTGCGATTGCGGTCTTTCTTCTGTATTACACCCGCGCCTTGGGGCGTCATTCCTGGACGGTGGTGTTGCCGCTGTCGTTCATCACCCCCATCGCGATGTTCTTTTTCTTCGAAGGGGCCATGCGGATCACCATGCCCACCGGGATGCCGTTCATGGACCCGATTTTCGACATCGGCTACGAGATCATATACTAAATGGAAGTGCTTGCCCTCCTTGGCAGCGGTATGCTGCTCGCGCTTGAACCGCTGAACCTGGCGCTCATCCTGATCGGTGTCTCCGTGGGCCTTTTCATCGGCGCGATGCCGGGCCTTGGCTCCGTCAACGGCGTGGCGATCCTTTTGCCCGTGACGTTCCTCGTGCCGCCATCAGGCGCGATCATCTTTCTCGCCGCCATCTACTATGGAGCGATGTATGGGGGCGCCGTCTCATCCGTCACCTTGGGCATACCAGGCGCGTCCACGGCGGTGGCCACGACCTTTGATGGCAGGCCGCTCGCCCGGCAAGGCCGGGCCAGTCTCGCGCTTGTCACGGCCGCGCTTGCGTCCTTTGTGGGTGGCACGGTCGCCAACCTGCTGTTCACAGGTTTTGCGCCGCTTTTGGCCAATGTCGCGCTTTCATTCGGCCCGCCCGAAGTCTTTGCTCTGATGCTGCTGGCCTTTGCCACATTCGTGGGTCTGGGCGGCGATGACATTCCAAAAACCATCTTCTCGATCTGCTTTGGCCTTGTCCTCGGCGCCATCGGGTTTGACCAGATCTCTGGCGCGCCGCGCCTGGTTCTGTTTGACATCAACGGCTTTCTGCAAGGGATCGGATTTCTG
The DNA here is from genome assembly GCA_039030635.1 of Pseudomonadota bacterium. Lineage (GTDB taxonomy): Bacteria > Pseudomonadota > Alphaproteobacteria > Rhodobacterales > Rhodobacteraceae > Roseovarius. Next base: position 15,782 of record JBCCDT010000062.1, on the reverse strand, counting down.
GTCCTGGCCATCGGCGTCTACGGCATTGGTGAGATGCTCTGGACCATCGAACAGACCCGCGGCGAGGTCACCAAGATGACCCCCAAGATGACGGTCAAAGGCATGGCCGCCGACACCAAGGAAGCCGCCAAGCGCGGCTGGAAAGGCACCGCGATCGGGTCGTGTCTGGGCTTTTTCGTGGGCATCCTGCCCGCCGCGGGCGCGACCCCCGGCTCGCTCATGTCCTATGGCGTGGCCAAGATGGTCTCTCGCACACCCGAAGAGTTCGGCAAAGGCAGCCCTGATGGCGTGGCAGCACCCGAGGCTGCGAACAATTCCGCCTCGACCGGCTCCATGCTGCCCATGCTCACACTCGGTATTCCCGGCTCGCCCACCACGGCGATCCTGCTCGGCGGCATGGTGATCTGGGGCCTCACCCCCGGCCCGCGCCTCTTTATTGACGAGCAAGAGTTCGTGTGGGGTCTGATCGGGTCGTTCTACATCTCCAACGTGGCGGCACTGCTGATCAACCTGGCCTTCATCCCGCTTTTCATCTGGATGCTGCGGATGCCGTTCACGATCCTTGCGCCGATGATTTTTGTGCTGTCCATTGCCGGCGGCTATGCGGCCACGCGCGATATGTTCGATGTCTGGCTGATGGTGATCTTCGGGCTCGGCGCGTTCTTTTTGCGCAAGTTCGACTACCCGCTGGCGCCCGCCGTTCTGGCCATCGTGCTGGGCCCCATTGCGGAGCCCACCTTGCGCCAGTCCCTGCTCCTGAGCTCTGGCGATCCGGCGATCTTCTTCACACGCCCCATCGCAGGCCCGATCACCGTGGTCGCGCTGATCCTGATCTTCCTGCCGCTTTTCAAATTGCTGCGTCGCAAGAAATCCCTGCAAACCTGAAGGCGGGCCAGCCCCCAAACGCACTCTTCTTGGGGGCCAGCCCCCAAACCCCCGGGATATTTTAAGCCAGAAGAAACACGACGCGACGGACCAGTGCTTCTTCTGGCCGTAAATATCCCCGCCGGAGGCTTAAAATCCTAAGAGTAAAGCCCGGCCACCTTGCCGCGCAGTTGGATGAGGCCGAGCACTGTGTCAATCACGGGCGTCGGCGTGTCGGTCACGCGGCCAAGTTCCTGAACAGAGCCCACAAGCGCGTCGATCTCCATCGGGCGACCCTGATCGAGGTCTTGCAGCATCGATGTGCGATGCGCGCCCACGGCGGCCCCACCGTCAATCCGGCGGTCTACGTCAATGGGGAATTTCACGCCCAGCTTCTCTGCGATCTCCTGAGCCTCAACCATCATCGCGCGCGCCACGGGCCGCGTGCCCTCATCGGTGCAGAGCACATCGAGCGTCGCATGGGTGAGCGCGGAAATGGGATTGAAGGACAGGTTCCCCCACAGTTTCACCCAAATCTCATCGCGCAGTTTCGGGCGCACCGGCGCTTTGAGCCCCGCCGCCATCAGCGCCTTGGACAAGGCCATCGCGCGCTCAGATTTCGACCCGTCTGGTTCACCCAGCGAAAAGCGGTTGCCCTCGATATGTGTCACGACACCAGGCTCTTTCACCTCGGCTGCCGGATAGACCACGCAGCCCAGAACCCGGTCCGGGCCGAACCCGTCCCACTGTTTATTGCCCGGGTCCACGCTCTCCAACCGCGTGCCTTCCAGATCGCCACCGATCTTATGAAAATACCACCAAGGCACGCCGTTTACGCCGGACACAATCGTTGTGTCAGGACCAATGAGCGGCTGCATCTTGTCCACCACCGGCGGCACCGAATGGGCCTTGAGTGTCACGATCACATAGTCCTGCGGGCCAAGGGCGGCTGGGTCCTCGGACACCGTCACCGGCACGTTCACCGTCTCGCCCTCTTCGATCAGGGTGAGGCCGTTTGCCTCCATCGCTGCCCGGTGAGGCCCGCGGGCCACAAGGCTCACATCCGCGCCCACTTGGGCCAGTTTCGCGCCCATATAGCCGCCGATCGCACCGGCGCCGAAAATACAAATCTTCATGGGATCACGCGCCTTCCACCAGGCCCAGCTTTTCGGCCAAGCCAATGCGTTGCAGCTTGCCTGTGGCGCCTTTTGGGATCTCATCGAGGATGATCACTTTGCGAGGCACTTTGAAATCCGCGAGCCGTTCGGCGGCAAAACTGCGAATGTCGCGTTCGCCGGCCTCTTCGCCTTCTTTGAGCACGATCGCTGCTGCGACCTCCTCACCCAGTTTGTCATGGGGCAGCGCAAAGGTCAGCGCTTGGGCCACGGCCGGGTGATCGGACAGGATGCCGTCCACTTCGAGCGGGCTCACTTTTTCGCCGCCGCGGTTGATGATCTCTTTCAAACGCCCTGTGAGGGTCAGATACCCCTCATCGTCAAAGGCCCCCTGATCGCCCGTGCGGAACCATCGCTTGCCATCGGCTTCAAAGAAGTTCTTCTCATTGGCCTCGGGATTGCTTTCATAGCCAGGCGTCACGTTGGGCCCTGAAATCACAACTTCCCCCACCGCATCCATCGCCAGCAAGACCGGATCCGCCTCATGGGCGATGCGCACCTCTGGCCCGGCCTCAACCCCCACCGCGCCAGGTTTTTGCGCGCGCGGCGGCAGTGGGTTGGAACACATCTGGTGGGCGGCTTCGGTCATGCCGTAGCCTTCGATGACAGGGGCGCCGAAGGTCTCATTCAGCTTGACCATCACCGGCCCTGGCAAGGAGGCCGAGGACGACCGCAGGAACCGCAAGCGCGCGCCTTCGATGATCTCTGTATTGCGCCCCGCGCGCGCCAGGATGGTCTGATGCATGGTCGGCACGGCCGTGTACCAGGTGGGATCCGCATCCTTGAGCCACCCAAAAAAGCGCAGCGCGTCAAAGCCCGGTGCGCACCAGACTTGCCCGCCCGACCCAAGCGTCGACAGCACGGCCGCGATCAGCCCGTGAATGTGAAACAGCGGCATCACGTTCATGCAGCGATCGTCCTGTGTCAGGTCCAGTGAGGCCGCGATATGGCCCGCCGAGGCCGCGATGTTGGACTGCAAGAGCGGCACGATCTTGGGGCGCGAGGTTGTGCCCGAGGTGTGCAAGATCAGCGCCACATCGCCCGCCTCAGGCGCGGTCGCATCCGCCTCACCCGATCCCGCCGCGCGCAGTATGAGGCTGCCGGCAGGTGCGCTCTCTTCCACGTCGACCCGAATGATCGACAATCCCAGTTTTGTGGCCGCCTGCGCCGCAGGTCCGTCATCGCCCGCCATGAGAAGGATAGCCTTGGCCCCCAGATCATCGAGGTAAAATTCAAATTCTTCTTGCCGGTAGGCCGGGTTGAGCGGTGCCGTCACCGCCGCTTGCGCCACCGTGACAAAGGCCGCAGCCATCTCAGGCCCATTGGGCAGAACGATGGCCACCCGATCCCCTCGCCCCACGCCAGCGCGGTGCAAAGAGGCGGCCACACTGTCGGACAAGGCGCGCAAGCCACCATAGGTCAGCCAATCCCGGCCCGGCGCACCGATGGCGGCAGCGTTGGCATCTTGGCTGGCAATAAGGTCTTTGACGGTCTGTGACATGGGTCGCCCTCGTGTTCTTTTTGTCGTGAGAGGGATTTAGCGCAAACCAGGTGCGACACAATGGCAAACTGCCCTTATGACTTGGGTCGTTCCCGCCGACAGCGCTCTGAGCAATAGCGCACCTCGTCCCAGACCTTGGCCCATTTCTTGCGCCAGGTGAATGGCTTGCCACAGGTGGCGCAGGTCTTGGTCGGCAAATCGGATTTCTTGCGCGTCTTCATCGGTCAGTCCCCCAGCGGCAGATCAAGCTGCGCATTGTCCGCTTTGGGCCGTTGCCCCCGGTTCGGGATACCGCTTTTGCGGCTGCCATGCTTGTTTTGAATGCGCGCCGCCTCGGTCCGGAAATCATCCCCGCGCCGGACCGCCCATATCTTTTGCCGCGCGTCTTTGGCGGCCTCCAGGTGGTCGATGATCCGCTCGGGATAGGCTTTGCCCAAGACATCACCCGCATTTTCAGCCTTCCACGGCTCTTGCAAATGCTTGTCCGCGATCGCAGCCAGTTCCGGCACCCAGCGGCGGGTAAATTCACCTGTCGGATCCTGATCTATCCCCTGCTTCACCGGGTTGTAGATCCGCACGGTGTTGATGCCCGTCGTGCCGGATTGCATTTGGCTCTGGCTCCAATGGATGCCGGGTTCATAGTCGGTGAAATACCGCGCCAAAATCTCCCCCGGCGCGCGCCAATCAAGCCACAGGTGGTAACTCGCGGTCGCCATCACCATGGCCCGCATCCGAAAATTGAGCCAGCCTGTGGCGCGCACCGAGCGCATGCAGGCGTCAAAGAATGGCAGCCCCGTTTCGCCCATCGCCCAAGCGTGGAGCCGCGCGGCATCCGGCTTTTTGGGGCGCACGCCATCATAGGCGCGGTGGAAGTTTTCAAACTCGATGCGCGGGTCGTCTTCCAGCTTCTGCATAAAGTGACAATGCCAATGCAGCCGCCCTTCGAAAGACCGAACAGATCCGGCCCACCCTTTTTGACCTTTCACCTCCGCCTTGCGCGCCCAGGTCGCTTGCGCCACCTCGCGCATGCTGAGCGCGCCCCAGGCCAGATAGGGCGATATCCGCGAGCAGGCCGTGGCGCCCGACACGGGCGAGGACATGGCGGCGCGATAGGTCTGGCCGCGATGATAGAGAAAGCTTTCGAGGTGGCGCAGCCCTGCATCACGTCCGCCTGCTTGCCGCTCTGGGCAGGGGTCCGGGTTCAACCCGAGATCTTTGGCGTCAGGGATATGTCCGGGGTCGATATCCACAGGCGCCAGGTGAGGCGCGGCGACCGTAGCCTCCAGCATCAGGTGATCCCAGGATTTCGCCCAGCCATTGCGCGAGGCCAGACGCCTTTGCACGCCGTGATTTTGCATCTCGGTCCATGGCACGCCATGGGCGCGGCACCACGCGCCCACCCTTTTGTCACGTTCAAAGGTCCAGGCGTTGCCGGTTTCCTCATGGCTCCACAGCGCGCTCAACGCGCCCTCTGCACTGAGCGAGGCCAGCACATCACACACCTCTCCGCAACGCACAACAAGCGGCTGGCCGAGCGTGCCCAACGCGTCCCGCAGCTCATGCAAGGTCTCTTCGACAAAGGCCCATTGCCGACCGGACATGTCCGGTTGCGACCATAGATCCGGTTCCACCACGTAAAGTGGCAGCACAGGACCGCGCGCCGCCGCATGGGCCAAGGCGCGGTGATCGACGCTGCGCAGATCGCGTTTGAACCAGACGACGTGCATGACCTCTCCCGTTTGGATGCACTATGTAGCGCTGCCATCAAGGAGGTCATGCGACACTCCGAAACAGGCATGGACGCCGCGTGGTCCGTCTACTAAATCGGGCCAATGACGCAGACGCCTTTGACAGATCTTTTGCCCCGCCTCCAGCGTCTGGCCGAGGCCTCTTTGCCCCTTTGGGACGTGCCGAAAGAGGCGCAAGTCCGGCTGATCAATGTGTCTGAAAACGTCACATATGCGGTGGAAGCACCAGCATTCAAATCCGTCCTGCGCATCCACCGCGACGGCTACCACACGCGCCAAGCGATTGAGAGTGAGCTTGATTGGCTCACAGCACTTGGTCGCGACACCGCCGTGACCACCCCGCGCATCATCTTGGGCAAGAACGGGGCGCGCATCCAACATGGCACCCCCCCGGGCCTGCCCACGCCGCGCCACATGGTGATGTTTCATTTTATTGACGGCCCCGCCCCGGATGAGACGGGCGACCTTGCGCCAGGGTTTGAAGAGCTGGGCCAGATCGCCGCGCAGTGTCACGACCATGTTCTGTCATGGCAAAAACCCGATGGGTTTACGCGCATGACCTGGGACACGCGCACCGTTTTTGGCCCCAATGCCACTTGGGGGAATTGGCGCGAAGCCCCCGGCGTGACCGATGATATCCGCGCATTGCTCACGCGTTTGGAAACCACTCTCACAGCCCGCCTTGCGGATTTCGGCAAATCCCCGGATCGGTTCAACCTGATCCATGCCGATATGCGACTGGCCAACCTCATTGTGTCCCCCGGCGTGGACGCAGGCAGCAGTGGCACCCGTCTCATTGATTTCGATGATTGCGGATGGGGCTGGTTTCTCTACGATTTCGCGGCCGCCATCAGCTTTATCGAAGATGACCCGCGCGTGCCTGCCCTCAAGGCGGCTTGGCTGCGCGGATACCGCTCCGTTCGCGCGTTGAGCGCCACCGAAGAAGCCGAGATCGACACCTTTGTCCTGCTGCGTCGCATGGCGCTTTTGGCGTGGATCGGCAGCCATATCGAAGCGCCGGAACCACAGGCGCTGGCGGCCGATTTCGCCACTGGGACGGCCAAGCTCGCCCGCGCTTATCTGAAGAGGCTGGAGCACTGAACGCAGGGCATGATGCCGCCGCAAGATCGTGCCAACGGCGCCACGCCATCCATCAAGGGACGCTCTGAGATGCCCAGTGGCCGGTCACCTTGCCCCGCCCGCCACAGTGGGCTCGACCGAAACTTGCCCAAAGCCCAAGGGAATCTTTGACAAAATTCCTGCCATTCTAGACTGTTAGGAGGTCGCAGACGCCGATTTGCCGACGAGCAAGAAGCCGGGGGACGGAATGGTCAGAAAGAGTGCAGCGCGCATGGCGCGGTTCGGGGCACATTGCGTGCTCTGGATCACTGCAACCTTGAGCTTGACCGTTGGCCCGGCCCATGCCGCGGGCGAGGTTCCGACGCTGGCGGCGGATATCGGGGCCAGCCTTTTGGGCGCGGGCGCCATAGCCGTTGTGTTCGCGCGCATTGGCATCCCATCGATCGCGGCGTTTATCCTGGCGGGCGTGGCGCTTGGACCTCTTGGCCTGCAAGCGATCAACGATGCCGGCAATATCGAGGCCATCGCGCAAATCGGCTTCATCCTGCTGCTCTTTGTGATCGGGCTTGAGATCGACATCCCGCGCATTCTGGCCTCGGGCCGCACATTGCTTTTGGCCGGTGCGCTGCAGTTTCCGCTGACCATGCTGTTTGGCATCGGGGTGACGAAATTGATGATGATGGTGGGCTTTGGCGGTGTCTTGACCGACGCGCCGCTGTCGCCGCTCTACATTGGTGTTGCCCTGTCGCTATCGTCTTCGTTGCTGGTTGTGAAACTCTTTCAGGAACATTTTCAGCTCGACACACGGCCCGGGCAAATCTCACTCATCGTGCTGATTTTCCAAGATATCTGGGCGATCATCTTCACCCTGGTGCAGCCCAGCATGGACAATCCCGACATTGGCAAGATCCTCAGCTCTTTCTTGGGGATTGGCATCTTGATTGTGATCGCGGTGGTGTTGTCGCGTGTTGTGGCCAACCGGGCCTTTGCCTGGATCGCCAAGAAACCGGAACTGGTGCTGCTTGCGGCGATGTCGTGGTGCTTTGCCATCATGGCGGTGGGCGCGGGCTTTGACATGATCACGTCGGCGGTTGGGTTGGAGATGTCCCTTGCGGTGGGATCGGGCATGGCCGCTTTGATTGCCGGGGCCACGATCGCCAGTTCGCCCTACAGCGTGGAGATTGTCACCAAGGTGGGACTGGTCAAAGATTTCTTTGTCACGCTGTTCTTTGTGGGTCTTGGCATGTCGATCCCTGCGCTGACCAGTTGGGAGGTTCCGCTGATGGCAGTGGTGCTTGCCGCGCTGGCCCTATTGGCGCGGCAGTTGGTGTTTTTCCCGGTGTTTTACTTCATCGGCATCGATCAACGAAACGCGCAGGTCAGCTCCACCCAGTTGGCCCAGATGTCTGAATTCACCCTGGTCATTGTCTTTATCGGGCTTGAGTTGGGGCATGTGAGCCAAGAGTTTGCGGCTGTTATGATCCTCGCCTTTGTGATCACCGCCGTGCTGACAACACCTGTTTTCGAGAACGCCTATGGCATCTATGAGCGCGCCAAAGGCACGTTGACGCGTTTGGGCTTCAAGGAGCCCGAGGCGGATGAAACAAGCGATGATCATGAGGTCGTGCTTGGCATTCTCGGCGTGCACCGGGATGCGTCATCTTTTCTGGCTGAACTGCACCGGCACCAACCTGAGGTTCTGAAACATACCACCATTGTCGACTTCAACGTGGCCTTGCACCCGGCGATGAAGGACCTGGGCGTGCATGTGGTGTATGGCGACATCTCGAACGAAGAGGCGCTGTTGCATGCAGGCATCGACCGGGCCAAAGTCGTGCTTTGCCCAATCTCCGACGATCTCTTGCGCGGCATCGACACGGCGGCCCTTGTCCGGCTGGTGCGCCATGTGAACCCAAAGGGCAAGATCATCGCCAACGCGATCCATGTCTCGAGCGTGGCCAAGCTGAAGGCGGCAGGCGCTGATGTGGTGTACATGCCGCGCATGGAGGCCGGCAAAGCGATCTTGGAGGCGTTTGAACATGCCCATGATGGTCAGGACCTCGACTATTTTGATACGATGCAGCACGAAAAGTTTGGGTCGTTGAAGGATCGCCGCGAGGTGATCGACTGATCACAATCGGGTGCCACTCCTTGTATCAAACGCCAGGTGCGCCCACCTGAGGTCCAACCAAAACGGAGGTTTGCCCCATGTCCAAAATCGCACTCCTATCTGCCTTGATCCTTGCAATCGGCAGCGCAGCTCATGCTGGGTCTTCCTTGAAACTTGGGGACAACGCCGCGCGCACGGGGGGAGATTACTCCACTGGCGGCGGCCTCAGCGTGGCCATGGAACCCCGACAGATCGGCGGCAAGCTCGGCCTGTGCGGCGTCTGGGCGCAAAGCAACGCGATGTCGATCTACACCCGCAACGCCGCCCCGCGCGTTCTGGCCAAAGGGGTGGTCACCCTCAACGGTCAGGTCATCGCCCGCGATTTTGGTTTTCTCAACCGTGTCCGCCCGGCGCCCAGCTATACCGGCGCGCCTGCGGGCTGTGTTGTCCTCAACCAAACCTGGCAGCCGCAATTTGCCAGTGCCAGGCTTGATCTGCGCATCCCGCGTCAGCGCATCTCTCTCGCCTCGGATTCGCGCCGCCGCAATGGCCAACAGGTGTTTTTCACCCGCAGCGACAGCGCCAACCCCGCGCTGAACAAAGGATCTTTCCTGCCGTCTTCGATCACGCGCTACACGACCGGTTCGACGCAGTATTGACGGTGAACGCCCGGTCACGGCTTTGACAATTGAAAATCCCCGGCAAATCGGGCACAACCGGACCGGAAACCTGTGGCGCGCTGAGTGTGAAAACACACCCCGCGCCAAGTGAACGGGGACAAAAGGCAAGGCAGGCAATGATGATAAGGCATTTGGGGCTATTCCTGTGTATTGTGGCGCTCGCGGGCTGCGGCGGCGGCGTGCGAGAGGATCGACCGGACCGGCGCGTCATCACACCTGCGCCCGTGGCCTTTGGCCCGATCAGCAAAGCCTGCCTGCAATCTGATCGCAAAAAGAAATCCCGCCAGCTATGTGCCTGCATTCAGGCCGCGGCCGACAAAACGCTAAGCCGTTCTGAACAACGTCGGTCTGTCGCGTTCTACCAAAACCCGCATCTGGCCCAGGAAGTGCGCACCTCTGATCGCGACACAGACGAAAAATTCTGGGATGCCTATGCCGCCTATGGGCGCGAGGCCGAAAGGATGTGCGGATGACGGACGTGTTCGACTTCATGGAAGGGTTGGAGCCATATGGTGAAAAACCCAACACGATCACCCGTCTTGCCCAGCGCCACCGCCTGATTATTGAGCCCTTTGCCGACCAGATCAAAGGCGCGCGTATGCTCGATCTGGCCGCCCATGATGGCCGCTGGTCCTATGCGCTGGCCCATGCGGGTGCCGCGGAGGTCATCGGCGTGGAGGCGCGTCAGGACCTGATTGATCGCTTCGCGCATTTCCCTGAGACCGATTTCAAAGCTCGCGTTCGTCTCATCTGCAACGATCTCTATGCGGAGCTTGAAGCCCGCGTCGCCGCTGGAGAAACCTTTGAGGTGGTCGCCGTCTACGGGATTTTCTATCACATCATGGATCACTTCCGGCTGCTGCAATTGGTGGCAAAGCTGCAGCCCACACTGATCATCGTCGACAGCGAATTTATCAAAGCCGACAACGCGATTGTGCAGGTGCTGAAAGAAGAGATTTCCAACCCTTTGAACGCCGTCAGTGATGTCGAGGGCATCACCCATACGGTCGTGGGCGTGCCCTCCAAACGCACGATGGAGTTTATGGCCGACGCGCTACGCCACGATCTGACTTGGGTCGATCATGATCTCATCCTGGGCGACAACCGGGCCGGGATGAAGGATTACTATCGCGACGGCCGTAAAGCACGTTACGCTTGTGCCCTCACGCCGATGGGTCGTTGAAAGACGTAAGGTGGGGTTTTACCCCACCACACCGTCCAACGCCGCATTGCACCTACTGCAAACGCCCGGATGGCTGTGCTGTCCCACATCTGGCAAAATCATCCAACATCTCTGACATTTCTGGCCTTGCGCCTTGGCGAACACCACGGCCAGGTCCGGCACGTCTGACAGGGTGAAGGCATCCTCTGGGGCCGCTTGCGCGCTCAGCTCCATGCCCGACGTGATGCAGATATCCGCAAACTCCACAGAGGTCAGAACATCCAGAAGGGCGTTGTCGGCCACATGCACCACCGGCGCCGCCTCAAGCGACGCCCCGATCACCTTGTCCACACGCTGAACCTCAAGCGCGGCCGTCACGACCCTCCGGGCGCGACGCACCTCGGCCCATTTTGTTGCGAGCGCCTCATCGCGCCACGCAGCTGGCGTGTCCGGGAAATCCATCAGATGGACGGAGCTGTCCGCACCCGGGAACCGTTCCAGCCACACCTCTTCCATAGTGAACACCAGGACCGGCGCCAACCACGTCGTCAACCGCTGGAACAGGATATCCAACACCGTGCGAGCCGCCCTGCGGCGAGCCGTGTCGCCATCGCAATAAAGCGCATCCTTGCGGATATCGAAGTAAAACGCCGACAATTCCACAGTCGCAAAGTTGAACAAGGTCTGGAACACACCTTGGAAGTCATAGGCCGCGTAGCCTTCGCGCACCCGCACATCCAGTTCCGCAAGACGGTGCAGCACCCACCGCTCAAGCTCCGGCATCTCGGACGGCTCCACCCGGTCGGCCTCTGAGAAATGCGACAAGCCGCCCAGCATGAAGCGCATCGTGTTGCGCAGCCGGCGATAGCTGTCGGCCGTGCCCTTGAGGATCTCTGGCCCGATGCGTTGATCATTGGTGTAATCGGTCTGCGCCACCCAGAGACGCAGGATATCCGCGCCGTATTGTTTGACCACTTCCTCAGGCACGATCGTGTTGCCCAGGGATTTGGACATTTTCACGCCCTTCTCATCCAGGGTGAACCCGTGGGTCAAAACCCCGCGATAGGGCGCGCGTCCGATCGTGCCACAGGCCTGCAACATCGAAGAGTGAAACCAACCGCGATGCTGGTCAGTGCCCTCTAGGTACAGATCGGCCAACCCATCCTCGCTGCCATCTTCGCGGTCGCGCAGCACGAAGGCATGGGTGGAGCCGCTGTCAAACCACACATCCAGGATGTCATCGACCTTTTCCCACTCATCGGGGTGATGATCATTGCCCAGGAACCGCTCCTTCGCGCCGGGTTTGTACCAGGCATCCGCGCCTTCCTCTTCAAAGGCCTGCGCGATCCGGGCATTCACCGCCTCATCGCGCAAGAGATAGTCCGGGTTATCGGGTTTCGCGCCCACTTTCTTGAAACAGGTGAGCGGCACCCCCCAGGCCCGTTGACGGCTAAGCACCCAATCGGGCCGCGCCTCAATCATCGAATAAAGCCGATTGCGCCCGGTCTTGGGGGTCCAGTGCACCAGTTGATCGATGGAGGACAGCGCGCGCTCTCGGATCGTAGTGCCATAGGTGTCTTGCCCATCGCCCACCTCACGGTCGATGGCGGCAAACCACTGGGGCCGGTTGAGCCGGATCACCGGGGCCTTGGACCGCCAGGAATGCGCATCCGAAATGGTGAGCCGTTTGCGCGCGAGCAATCCTCCAACGTCGACCAGCTTTTCGATCACGGTGCGATTTGCCTTGCCCGGCTTGCCATTGGTCTCAATGATCTTGCGTCCGCCAAAAAACGGCAGATCAGCGCGATAGGCGCTGTCATCCAGGATGTTGAACGTCATGGGCAGGCCATGCTTTAGCCCGATCTGATAATCGTCATCGCCGTGGCTGGGTGCGGTGTGCACAAAACCGGTGCCGGCATCATCGGTCACATGATCACCGGGCAAAAGCGGCACGTCAAAATCCCACTCCCCCTCGGCGCCGACCGCGCCTCGGAGCGGATGGGCACAGGTCAGCGTCCCGAGTTCCTCAGCTGAGACATCCCGCACGCGCGACCACATCCCGTCTTCAAGCCGCATCGCACCCAGCGCATCCTCGGCCAGAGCATCGGCAATGAGATAGGTATCGCCCGTCGCCGCCCAGCATTCCTCCGGCGTACCTGTGACCTCATAGAGCCCGTAAGAGATCCCCGGGCCAAAGCAGATCGCCCGGTTTTGTGGGATCGTCCAAGGCGTGGTTGTCCAGATGATGACCTTCGCCGCGGCCAGATCGCCGCCGGACACCACATCAAACGGCACCCAGATGGCATCGGTGTCGCGGTCGTGATACTCCACTTCCGCCTCGGCCAGCGCAGTCTTCTCCACCGGGGACCACATCACAGGTTTGGACCCCTGATAAAGCGTGCCGTTCATGAGGAAGGTCATGAACTCTTCCGCGATGATCCGCTCGGACCGGTAATCCATCGTCAGGTAGGGTTTTGACCACCGCCCGGTCACGCCTAGGCGCTTGAATTCCTCACGCTGCACGTCGATCCAGCCTTCGGCAAAGCGGCGGCATTCCTGACGGAAATCGACCGTGTCGATCTCATCCTTGTTGCGGCCTTTCTTGCGGTAGGCCTCTTCGATCTTCCACTCAATCGGCAGTCCGTGACAATCCCATCCCGGGATATAGCGCGCATCCTTGCCCATCATCTGTTGGGACCGCACCACCATATCCTTGAGGATTTTGTTCAGCGCGTGCCCGATATGCAGATGCCCGTTGGCATAGGGCGGCCCGTCATGCAGCGTAAAGGGCTCCCTGCCCTCTGCTTTCTCACGCAGCTGCGTGTAGATTTTCATGTCATTCCAACGGCTGAGCCATTCCGGCTCCCGCTTGGGCAAGCCCGCCCGCATCGGAAAATCGGTCTTGGGCAGGTTCAACGTATCTTTATAGTCAGGCGTCTCGGCAGCCATCTGCGGCGTCCTTCGTGTTCTTAATTTTCGGATGTCAGGGTCGGCGTGGATGTCCCAAACGCCTTGTCCCGGCGGCTCGTATCGGTCAGAGCGCCGGGCATATAATTCGAATAATGATCATCAAACGTGTCATTTCACTGGGGTTATAGGCCCCGGCCCTGCCCGCGTCCATCGGCATTTTCTGCCCATATTGGGCGCGTCAGTTTGTCTTGGTCTCCGAACCCGGCTTTCCGCTACCTTTGAGCGGCTATGAAGACGCTCGAAATTGGGATCGCAGGGGCGGGGATCGGCGGTTTGGCCGCGGCAGCGGGCCTTGCGCAGGCGGGCCACCGCGTGAGCGTGTTTGATCGCTTTGATACGCCAAAACCCGTGGGGTCCGGGCTTGTGATCCAACCCGTGGGTCAGGCCGTGCTGGCGCAGATTGGGGCCGCGGATAAAGCCCTTGATCTGGGCAACCCGATCTCTCGCATGGTGGGCCGTGAGGCCCGCAACATGCGCCGCGTGCTCGATGTCTCCTATGATTTGAGCGGCACTGACGCGCGTTTTGGCCTCGCTCTCCACCGCTCCGCCCTTTTTGAGGCCGTGCTCGATGCCGCCCGCATGGCAGGCGCTGAGCTGATCCCCGAACACGAAGCTGTCGGCCTCACCCAAGGCCCCAAACGGCAGATCCGTTTCACCAAGGGCCGCGAAAGCGCGCCCTTCGACCTGGTGATTGATGCCGCCGGCGCAGGGTCGCCGCTCTCACCGCTTGTGGCCCGCACCCTGCCCTATGGCGCGATCTGGGGCACGGTGGATTGGCCTGCCGAGACCGATCTGCGCCCCGATTGGCTCTCCCAATCCTACCGCGCGGCGCGCCGCATGGCGGGTGTCCTGCCCATTGGCCGCTTGCCCGGTGACACCACCACCAAGGCCGCGATTTTCTGGTCGCTCACACCGAACAGTCTCACGCGATGGAAAGACGCCGCACTGGATGCCTGGAAAGAGGAGGCCAGTGAATTCTGGCCCAGCTTTGCACCGTTTCTCACGGGTCTGACCGACCACGTCCAAATGACGCCCGCCTTCTACAGCCACGGCACCCTGCGCCAGCCCGTGCGCGAGGGTCTCGTCCATATTGGCGATGCCGCCCACCGCGCGAGCCCGCAATTGGGCCAGGGTGCCAACATGGCGCTGCTCGACGCCCATGCCCTCTGCACCGCCCTTGCCGTCAAACGCTTGCCCGACGCATTGACCCACTATGTTCAAATCCGCCGCCGCCACCTCTGGCTTTACCAACTGATGTCCGCGGCTTTCACCCCGCTCTACCAATCCGACAGCCGCTGGCTCCCGCGTCTGCGCGATCACGTCCTGACCCCGCTTTCCCGCGTCCCGCCCATGCCGCGTATCCTGTCGCGCCTCGTCTGCGGCGACCTCGTCCCGCCCATCCGCACTTAAGCTGCGCCTTCGTGAGTCCCCGGTCTGGCGATCCAAACCAGCGAAAAGCAGCACTTTACCGCCACATCCCGCTGACCATCCGAGCAGCAGCCTGCAATTACAATTTCGCCAGGCGTCGCGCCATAGGCGCGCCGTGTCTAGTGGCACACCAAAGGTGTGACGAGTGGGGCCTGACGAAGGCGCGGCGGCCCACGGGCCTTGATTCCGCGCCGGGCGCTAACGATTCCTAAAAGTAGTGATCCCGTTGGGAGCCGTCGAAACGACCGCTCTTCAAGCAACAGCGCTTGAACACCTTGCCCGATCCACATGGGCAAGGGTCATTGCGGCCCAATTTCTCCGTGAGTTCAACATCGCCCATGCACCATGCGCACCCCTGTCTTCACACGGGTCTCGGATGGGAATGATTTGCGACGCTTAGACGTGACCTCGAAAGGACGGTTGGTCTTCGGGTTTGATACGTTTGGCCATAACACCCTCCATTGTTTGGTTGGAACGCCTCTCTATACAAACCGCCGCAAAAGAAAAGCCCCCGCCGATTTCCCGGCAGGGGCCATATTCCGTAGGGCGGGGTTCAGCCCGCCATCCGCTTACCAGTCCTCGCGAACCACGACGCGTGTTTTCACCGGCAGTTTCATCGCAGCAAGGCGCAGGGCCTCCATTGCGATGCCCTCGGCCACGCCGTCGATCTCAAACATCACCCGGCCCGGCTTCACTTTGCAGGCCCAGTAATCCACGGACCCTTTACCTTTACCCATCCGGACCTCGGTGGGCTTGGACGTGACAGGGGTGTCCGGGAAGATACGGATCCACACGCGGCCCTGACGTTTCATGTGACGCGTCATGGCACGACGGGCGGCCTCGATCTGACGGGCGGTGACCCGCTCGGGCTGTGTCGCCTTCAGACCATAGGTGCCGAAGTTCAGATCCGAGCCACCTTTGGCCTGACCTTTGATCCGGCCCTTGTGGAGCTTGCGGAATTTTGTGCGCTTTGGTTGAAGCATGTCATCTCCTCCTTAGCGACGGCCACCAGCACCGCGCGGTGCCGGACCATCCTGAAGCTCTTGGGCTTTGCGATCGCGGGC
>JBCCDT010000061.1:0-23749 GCA_039030635.1 Pseudomonadota bacterium | reverse complement strand
TCGGCGCTCGCATCATCCTCGGTCATGATGCAATCGGTGTGCTGCGAATGATGCGCGCGGATATGGGCGATGGCCGCGTCTATGTCAGGCACGACGCGCGCGGCGATAATGCTATCCAGATATTCCTGCCCCCAATCCTCTGGCACGGCGGCACGGGTGCCCGGGATGGTGTGAAGATGGGTGTCGGCGCGCACCTCCACACCGGCATCGAGCAGGTCCTGAATAACAATTTTACCAATGGTATCCGCGACATCGGCGTGAAAGATAAGGCATTCCGCGGCGCCGCAAATGCCCGTGCGCCGGGTTTTGGCGTTGAGCACGACACGGCGCGTTTTTTCCAGATCGGCGGAGGCATCCACGTAGATGTGCACGATGCCTTCGAGATGGGCAAAGACCGGCACCCGCGCCTCGCGCTGGACCAGCCCGACCAGGCCTTTGCCCCCGCGCGGCACGATCACATCCACGCTGTCCGTCATGGTCAGCAGCGCGCGCACGGCGGCGCGATCCCGCGTGGGGATCAGCTGAATGGCGTCCTCAGGCAGACCTGCCGCGGCGAGGCCTGCTTTGAGGCAGGCGTGAATGGCCTGGGAGGAATGAAAGCTTTCAGACCCGCCGCGCAGGATCACCGCATTGCCCGATTTCAGACAGAGCGCGCCGGCATCGGCAGTCACGTTGGGGCGGCTTTCGTAGATCACCCCGATGACGCCCAACGGCGTGCGCACGCGCCGGATATGCAGGCCTGTGGGTTGGGTCCACTCTTCCATCACCTCGCCCACGGGATCGGGTTGGCCCGCGACGGAGCGCAGACCACCCGCCATCGCTTTGATCCGGTCCGCATTGAGCAAAAGCCGGTCCAGCATGGCATCTGAGAGGCCCTTTTCGCGCCCAAACTCCATGTCCTGTGCATTGGCGGCGATGATATCAGCCTCTGCAGCCAGGATCGCATCCGCTGCGGCCATGAGCGCGCGGGTTTTGACCTCTGCCGAGGCGGTGGCGAGCGTGGTGGCCGCCGTTTTGGCGCGGGCCCCGATATCGGCCATCAAGGCGGGAATGTTGTCGAAGTCTTTCATCTCTCTCAGCCTAGCATATGCGTTTCAGAACACCAGATCATCGCGATGGATCAGAGGGCCACGTGAAGGATAGCCCAGAACCGTCTCAATTTCTTGGGTTTTCAGTCGTTTGATTCGGTCGGCGTCCTGGGCGTCATAGCGGGCAAGACCCTGACCGAGCACCTGACCTGTGGGTGCCACGACCTCAACCATATCGCCGCGAGCAAATCCGCCCTCAACCGCGCTGACACCCGCGGGCAAAAGCGAGCTGCCCCCAGTCAGCGCTTTCTCCGCGCCCGCATCCACATGCACGCGGCCTTTGGGCTTCATCGAGGCGATCCATTGCTTGCGTTTTTGGCGCGGGTCGCCTTGGGCGGTGAACCAGGTCGCAGGCGCGCCTTTTTCCAGCTTTGTCAGAGGGTTGAGAACCGAACCTTCCGTGATCACCATGTCGCAACCCGACGCGGTGGCGGTCTTGGCGGCCATGACTTTGGTCTTCATGCCGCCTTTGGAGAGGCCGGAGCCCGCATCCCCCGCCATCGCCTCAATCTCAGGCGTGATCGCATCAATGCGGTCAAACCGCTGCGCGGTCGCATCCTGTGCAGGGTTGGCGGAATAGAGCCCGTCCACATCGCTGAGCAGCACCAGAACATCCGCCCCTGCCGTGACGGCCACCTGAGCGGCCAAACGATCATTGTCGCCGTAGCGGATTTCATCGGTGGCAACGGTGTCGTTTTCATTGACGATGGGCACCGTGCCGAGGGTCAACAGCTGATCCAGCGTGGCACGGGAATTGAGGTATCGGCGGCGATCGGCGCTGTCCTCTAAGGTCACCAACACTTGCGCGGCGCGCAGCCCGTGTTCGGCGAGCGCGCCATCATAGGCATGCGCCAGCTGAATTTGCCCCACGGCAGCGGCGGCTTGAGACTGTTCCAGGGTCAGCTCAGAGGCGGGTAGCCCCAAACCCGCGCGGCCAAGGGCGATGGAGCCTGACGAGACCAAGATCACATCCGCGCCGCGCGCGCGCAGGCCGGCCACATCGTGGGCCAAGGCCGTGAGCCACTCTGCCCGCAAGGCGCCGCTATTTTTGTCCACCAAAAGCGCCGAACCGATCTTGACCACGATGCGGCGCGCATCGTTTAGGGTCGCCATGGTTCCGCCTGCATGGTTTGCGCGTTTTCATGATCGCGCACCGCGCGCATTTTATCGCGCACCGCGCGCAGCACATCTGTCACCCCTTCACGGGAGACACCCGACATGAGCATGACTGGCGCGCCCACCACGGCCTCCAGCTCCTCACGCAGGAAAGCGCGTTCCTCGTCATCGAGTGCGTCGATCTTGTTGAGCACGGTCACACGGGGTTTGTCCGCGAGCGCACCGCCATAGGCCTCAAGCTCGCGGATGATCGTCTTGTAATCTTCATCCATCGTGCCGGAGGTGCCATCGACGAGGTGGAGCAGCACCGAGCACCGCTCCACATGGCCGAGGAACAGATCACCAAGCCCCCTGCCCTCAGACGCGCCATCAATGAGGCCGGGGATGTCGGCCACGACGAATTCGGTGTCATCCACACCCACGACGCCCAGATTGGGATAGAGCGTGGTGAACGGGTAATCGGCGATCTTGGGCCGCGCGTTGGAGGTGGCGGCGAGAAAGGTGGATTTGCCCGCATTGGGCATGCCCAAAAGCCCCACATCCGCGATCAGTTTCAGGCGCAGCCAGATCGTGCGCTCAATCCCCGGCTGACCGGGGTTCGACCGGCGCGGGGCCTGATTGGTGGAGGTTTTGAAATGCAGGTTGCCAAAGCCACCATTGCCGCCGCGCGCCAGTTGCACCTCTTGGCCCACCTCGGTGAGATCGGCGATCACGGTCTCTTGGTCCTCATCAAGGATTTCGGTGCCCACCGGCACGCGCAGCACGATGTCATCGCCATCTTTGCCCGTGCGCTGCCGCCCCATGCCG
Source organism: Pseudomonadota bacterium (assembly GCA_039030635.1). Taxonomy (GTDB): domain Bacteria; phylum Pseudomonadota; class Alphaproteobacteria; order Rhodobacterales; family Rhodobacteraceae; genus Roseovarius. The sequence continues at coordinate 20,738 of JBCCDT010000061.1, read as the reverse complement.
GGTTGGCCGTTCTTGGCAAAGAAATGCTGTTGGTAGCGAAAATCGATGAGCGTGTTGAGGCCTTCCACCGCCTCCACCCAGACGGAGCCGCCTTTGCCCCCGTCGCCGCCATCGGGGCCGCCATATTCGATGTATTTCTCCCGCCGGAAGCTGATACAGCCCCCGCCGCCCGAACCGGACCGGATATAGACCTTGGCGAGATCGAGGAATTTCATCGGCTTGTCTCTCTTGGGCGTTAGGCGTGGCGTTACGTTATTCCGGCGCGCGCATCAAGGTAGACCAGGTGGCGCGGGTTAAGGTGTAGGTTTCGCTCTCAGTGGGTTCATCGCGGGCGAGCGCGTGTTCGGTTTCCTGGACGCTGAGCGTGAAGCCCGCTTTGGTCAGCAGGTGTTTGGAGGTCGCGTTATCCGCCCAGATCTCGGCATGCACCTCATCGAGCGGCAAGGTGTCAAACGCATGGGTAAGGGCTACGCGCATGGCGGTGGAGACAATCCCACGGCCGTGAAAATCGGGGTGGAGCATGTAGCCCAGCTCCTGACGCACCACGGAGACCGTGCCGATCAGGTGATCGTCGTGACAGATGGCCCAGACGAACCCGTCGCCTTCAAACGGGACACAGCGCGTGCGCGTGAAGGCCTCATCCGGGGGCCAGGGCCAGCTGCCTAGGTTGCGCGTGACCTCCCAGATGCTGACCAGCGCGTGCTTGGCCGCAAAATCCTGCGGGCGCAGGTCACGGTAGGTGATGGCCCCATCGGTCATTCCCTGAGCCGGAGCGAATAGGTCCAGGTCCGCACATTGGCGTCGCGGGCCACTGAGAAGCTTTCGGCGTCACCCAGATAGGTGAAACCGCAATTGGTGAGCACGCGGGCCGAGGCCGGGTTGTCCTGGAAAACGGAAGCAAAGATCACCGACGCAGATTGCGGGTTGGCGGCGATGATGGCCGCGACGGCCTGAGACGCGATGCCGGTGTTCCAGAAGGCCGGCGCGATCCAGTAGCCCACCTCGGATTGGTCGCGGTCCATCCGCTCCATCCCGATGAGGCCCACCAGCTCTGCCCCGCCTGAGGGGGAACAATCAATCGCCCAGACATCCTCGGACCGGTCCGAGGCCTGCGCGCGGGCGACAAACGCCTCCGCCGCGCCGGGGGGCAAGGGGTGCGGGATGGACGTGGTCATGCGCGCGACGCGCGCGTCGCCTGCGTAAAGCGTGATGAGACCGGCGTCAGAGGCCTGTAACGGACGCAGGGTAAAGCGTTCGGCCTCGATCACAGATTGTCCGGTGATGTCTTCAATTTTCATGTGTGTCCTCCTCCCGAGGGCGCGTGACGAAAAAATGGCTCAACATGGCGCGGTCTCCCAATCGTGCCGGTTGAGCGTGAGGCCCACGAAGGGCAGGTCTTTTTGTTGCGGTTGGCAGCGCTGCACGGCGCGCTTCACCTCGCGAAAGCCGAGCTTGGTCAGAACATGGGCGGAGGCGGCATTGCCTTCGAAATAGCCCGATGCCAGCTCAATCTGAGGCGTGGTGCGGAACACGTCAGCGATCATCGCGCGGCCAGCTTCGGTGGCAAAGCCCCGCCCCCAGAATGCGCGCAAGATCCAAAACCCGAAATGGGGCACACGGCTGATGGATCCGATCATCTGCCCGTCATGGTCAATCGCGCCCACATCGGGCCAGCGGCTTGAGCCATCCGCGCGCGTCAGGCGCACATCCGTGCGTTTGAACGGATAAGGCGGGTTGGCCAGCCATTTCACGACGGCAAAGTCGTTGAAGCCCGCCAGCAACACCTCTGCATCTGCTGCCCGGTAAGGGCGCAGCACCAAACGCTGAGTTGTGATCATGTCCTGCATGGGACGGCTCCAAACGAGAAAGGGGACCGGCGCTTGCCGATCCCCCTGATGTTTTTGTCAAAACTCTTTCGGTCGGCTTACTCCGCGGCCTCCGCCACTGGCAGGACCGAAATAAACGTGCGGCCCTTGAGGCCTTTGTGGAACTTCACCGCGCCTTCGACCACCGCAAAGAGCGTGTGATCTTTGCCTTGGCCCACGCCTTCGCCCGGCCAGAACTTGTTGCCGCGCTGGCGCACGATGATGTTGCCGGGGATCACAGCCTGACCACCGTATTTCTTCACGCCAAGGCGACGACCGGCAGAGTCGCGACCGTTACGTGATGAACCACCTGCTTTTTTATGTGCCATCTTGTCTCTCCTTAGCCTTCAGCCAATTTCTTGGCTTGTTCGATCCAGCCTTCACGCTCAATCCGGCCTTTGAACGACAGTTTCTCGTCCATAGCAGCCACGTCGTCTTCCGTCCATGCCGCGACCTGGGCGAAAGTGGTGACGCCGTTTTCGTGCAACTTCTTTTCCAACGCGGGGCCAACGCCCGAGAGTTGCTTGAGATCGTCGCCGTCGGACTTGGCCGCAGCCTTAGGAGCGGCCTTCTTGGGCGCCTCAGTCTTTGGTTCCGCTTTCGGCTCAGCCTTCTTGGCCGGTTTCTTGGTCTCTGCGGCAGCAACCGCCACGGCGGCGACGGAGCCCGCGCCAACAGCCGCCTTCACGCCAGACTTGTCACCACCTTTGGCCAGAATGTCCGTCACGCGCAGCACGGTGAGCTGCTGACGGTGGCCTTTGGTGCGCTGCGAGCCGTGCTTACGGCGACGCTTGACGAAGTGGATGACCTTGTCACCCTTGACCTGATCGACGACCTCGGCCTGCACGGCCGCGCCATCGACGAACGGAGCACCGATCACGGGGGCATCGCCACCCAGCATCAGAACGTCGTTGAATTGAACTTTTTCACCGGCATCTGCTGCAAGCTTTTCCACGCGGAGCGTATCGCCCGACTGGACCTTGTATTGCTTGCCACCGGTCTTGAGGACCGCAAACATGTGTCTATCCTTTTCGTTTCCGCGTCCTTCGGTCCCCATGACAGTTTCCTGGTCAGGTGTTTGCGGGTTGCCCCACCTCGGACGGCGTGCCCGTTCGGGCAATACCTAAACGGCCCGTAGCCGGGCCTTGAGAGCGCGCTTATCCGGGCAACGCGGTTTAAAGTCAAGCTATAAAACCCGGGCCTATGCCTCTGGCAGGCGGTGTCGGGAAGGCGGTGTGAAATCGGCGTAAAATCCCCCTCACACAGAGTTGACCTTGCCTTATCCAACGTAAACGCAGAAAGTTACGTAACGTACGGGGTACGTCAACCGCCAAACCTGTTGTATCCCACGGCGCACATGCACAGCTATTGCGATATGCAAGCAGCCAGGAGCTGACCCATGACGAACGACAAGATGACCATCCGGCAGATGTGTGATGCCTTTGATGTCACACCGCGGACGTTGCGCTTTTACGAGGCCAAAGAGCTTTTGTTCCCGATCCGGGAAGGGCAAAAGCGGCTCTTCACGCGCTCTGATCGGGCGCGGCTGAAGCTGATCCTGCGGGGCAAGCGGTTTGGGTTCTCTCTCGAAGAGATCCGACAGCTTTTGCAGCTTTATGATCGGTCTGATCAACAGCATGAACAGCTGACCCAGACCTATGAGCTGGCGCAGGCGCGTCTGGCCGATCTTGAGCGTCAGCGCGACGATCTCAACGATGCCATCGCAGAGCTGCGCGACCAGATGAAATGGGGTGAGAAAATGATCGCCTCAATCCGCGCGTCCAAACGGGCCGCCGAGTAATTTTAAACCATTGGGTCCGATGCGGGCCACACCACTCTGATTGAGAGGAGCAATCATATGCCAAGCTATACCGCGCCCACCAAAGACATGCAGTTTGTCCTGCACGAGGTGCTGAAAATTTCCGAATCCGACGTGCCGGGTTATGCCGATCTGGAGCCCGATTTCACCGGGGCCGTGCTGGAAGAAGCCGGTAAAATCGCATCGGAAGTGCTGATGCCGCTGAACGTGGTGGGCGACACTGAGGGCTGTCACCTGGAAAACGGCGTCGTGCGCACGCCCACAGGCTTCAAAGCGGCGTTTGATCAGGTCCGCGAAGGCGGCTGGCCCGCGCTGGACCTGCCGGAAGAATATGGCGGTCAGGGCATGCCGGTTGTGCTGGGCACGACGGTGGGTGAGGTCTTCTCCGCCGCCAACCAAGCGTTTACCATGTATCAGGGTCTGACCCATGGCGCGGCCAACGCGATCCTGGCGCATGGCTCTGACGATCAGAAAAACACCTACCTGCCGAAAATGGCGTCTTGCGAATGGACCGGCACCATGAACCTGACCGAGCCGCATTGTGGCACGGATCTGGGCCTCATGCGCACCAAGGCGGTGCCGCAGGATGACGGCACATTCAAAGTCTCCGGTCAGAAGATCTTTATCTCTGCGGGTGAGCACGACATGTCGGAGAACATCATTCACCTCGTGCTGGCCAAGATCCCTGGCGGGCCCGAAGGCATCAAAGGTGTGTCTCTCTTCATCGTGCCGAAGTTCCTTGTGAATGAAGACGGCTCGCTCGGGGCGCGCAACGGCGTCTCCTGCGGCAAGATCGAAGAGAAGATGGGCATTCACGGCAACTCCACCTGCGTCATGAACTATGACGAGGCGACAGGGTATCTGATCGGCGAAGAGCACAAAGGCATGCGTGCGATGTTCGTCATGATGAACGAGGCCCGTCTGGGTGTCGGCATGCAGGGCGTGGCACAGGCCGAAGCGGCCTATCAGAATGCGCTGATCTACGCCAAGGACCGCCTGCAGGGGCGTGACGTGACCGGTGACAAGAACCCTGACGGGCCTGCCGATCCGCTGATCGTGCACCCCGATGTGCGCCGCGCGCTTTTGGATCAGAAGAGCTTTGTCGAAGGCGGTCGTGCGCTGCTCCTTTGGGGCTCTGAAATGATCGACCGCTCGCACCGGTCGGGCGATGAGGCCTCTGAGGGTCTGGTGAGCCTGCTCACACCCGTGATCAAGGGCTTCCTCACCGATGAAGGCTACGACATGACGGTGAAGGCCCAGCAGGTCTATGGCGGGCATGGCTATATCGAGGAATGGGGCATGTCCCAGTTCGTTCGTGACGCCCGCATCGCGCAGATCTATGAGGGTGCCAACGGCGTTCAGGCGCTCGACCTTGTCGGTCGTAAGCTCACGGCCGGTGGCGGCAAGTACATGATGGCGTTCTTTGACGAGGTGAAAAGCTTCCTCAAGGCCAATGAAGGCAATGAGGCGCTGGACAAGGACTTCCTCGCCCCGCTCAAAGCCGCTTCAAAGGATCTGCAGCAAGCGGGCATGTTCTTCATGCAAAACGGGATGAAGAACCCCAATGCGGCGCTGTCGGGGTCTTACGACTTCATGCACCTCTTTGGGCATGTGTGCCTGGGCTACATGTGGGCGCGCATGGCGAAGGCCGCGCATGAGGCGCTTGAGGCCGGGACGTCCGATGAGGACTTCTACAAGGCCAAGCTCAAGACAGGCCGCTACTACATGTCCCGCCGCCTGCCAGCCTCGGGCATGCACCTGGCGCGCATCGAAAGCGGTGCCGAGCCGGTGATGGAACTGGAAGAGGCGCTGTTCTAAGCGCGCTTGGTGGCTGGAAAGCCGGGCTGAAGCCCGGCCTACGCCTACAGAGAAAGGGAGAGGACCACGCATGTCGACCTGGATGACAGAAGAGCACCAAATGCTCGGCGAAATGACCGCCAAGTTCATCAATGACGCGTGGTCCCCCCATTTTGACCGCTGGCGCAAGCAAGGCATGATGGATCGCGAAACCTGGACTGAGGCCGGTGAATTGGGCCTGCTCTGCCCGTCCATCCCCGAAGAATACGGCGGCGTCGGTGGGGATTTCGGCCATGAGGCGGTGATCCTGATGGAGCACAACCGCGCCAATCTGGCCAGCTGGGGCCACCCGATCCATTCCGGTATCGTGGCCCATTACATTCTGGCCTACGGCTCGGAAGAACAGAAAAAGAAATGGCTGCCCAAGATGATCTCGGGCGAGCTGGTGGGCGCGCTGGCGATGACCGAACCGGCGGCGGGCTCTGACCTGCAGGGGATCAAGACCCGAGCCGTGCGCGATGGCAATGCCTATCGCCTCTCGGGTCAGAAGACCTTTATCACCAATGGCCAACACGCCAACCTGATCGTGGTCGCCGCCAAGACCGACCCCAAACAGGGCGCGCGCGGCATTTCCATGGTGGTGGTTGAAACCGACGGCGCCGAAGGGTTTTCGCGCGGGCGCAATCTTGAGAAAAACGGGATGAAGGCGGCGGACACGTCCGAGCTGTTCTTCGACAATGTGGAGATCCCGCCCGAGAACATCCTTGGCGGCGAAGAAGGCCAAGGCTTCTACCAGATGATGCAGCAGCTGCCGCAGGAACGGCTGATCATCGCCTGCTGCGCCCAGGGTGCGATGGAAGGCGGGGTGGAGCGCACGATTGCCTACGCCCAGGAGCGCCAAGCCTTTGGTGACAACCTGCTGCAATTCCAGAACCTGCGGTTTAAACTGGCCGAATGCCAGACCAAGACCAAGGTGGCGCGTGCGTTCCTGGATGAATGCATCACCGAGCATCTGCGCGGTGAGCTGTCGGTCGAAAAGGCGGCGATGGCCAAATACTGGATCACCGACACGCAGTTCGAGGTGCTCGACGAATGCGTGCAGATCCATGGCGGCTATGGCTACATGGCCGAGTATGACATCGCCGAGATGTGGGCGGATGCGCGCGTGCAGCGGATCTATGGCGGCACCAATGAGATCATGAAAGAGCTGATTTCGCGGTCGTTCCAACCCGGGAAGTCCCACTGATGTTGGCGCGCCGGGATAAGATTGCATGCCTCCGGCGGGAGTATTTCCGGAAAGATGAAGATATGGGCGTCCACCCTGCCTCGCGCATCAGTCGCCAGGCGCATCGCGCAAGGACAGGGCTTCACCTTTCACGCCCATCGCCTCTCCAGGCTGTGACGCGCTTTCAAAGTAGCCAAACGTGGTTAATGGGAAATGAACCCTCGCTTCATCTTTCCAAAAATACTCAAATCCGACCCTTGCCACGCATACTGACAGAAGAGGCCGCGCGATGACCATCAAACTTTATTGCTTCGGGGAAAGCGGCAACGCCTACAAGGCGGCCTTGGCGCTGGAGCTCTCGGGTCTCGATTGGGAACCGGTGAAGGTGGATTTTTTCGGCGGCGAGACCCGCAGCGAGGCGTATCGCGCCGAGCGCAACGGGATGGGGGAAGTGCCTGTGCTGGTGGATGGGGATTTTCAGACCAGCCAATCCGGCGCGATCCAGACCTATATCACCGAAAAATCCGGCAAGTTCGGCGGCACCACCGAGGCCGAGCGCTATGACGTGCTGCGCTGGGTGCTGTGGGACAATCACAAGCTCTCAAGCCAGGCCGGCATGACCCGGTTCTTGATGAACTTCCTGCCTCAGGACAAACGACCTGAGCAGGTGATCGCATTCATGCAGGGCCGTCTCAAGGCCGCCTATCAGGTGGTTGATGCGCATCTGGAGGGCCGTGACTGGATCGTGGGTGAGGCCATCACCAATGCCGATCTGAGCGCCTGCGGATACCTCTATTACCCCGAACCGTTCGGGTTTGACCGGACGGAGTGGACCAACATTGACCGCTGGCTCGGCAACATCGCCGCCCTGCCCGGTTGGAAACACCCCTACGACCTGATGCCCGGCAGCCCCGCTGACAGGGCGTAATCCAGGGCCTGAAGAAGGAGACTGATATGTCTGAAGCTTACATTTATGACGCCGTGCGCACCCCGCGCGGCAAAGGCCGCAAGGACGGCGCGCTGCATGAGGTGACTGCGGCGCGGCTTTCGGCCAACGTGCTGAACGCACTGAAAGAGCGCAATGGGCTGGAAGGCCATGCGGTCGAAGACGTGATCTGGGGAAATGCCACGCAGGTGATGGAACAGGGCGGTTGCCTGGCGCGGACCTCTGTCTTGGCCTCTGATCTGGATGAGCGGATCCCGGGTCTGTCGATCAACCGCTTTTGTGCCTCGGGCATGGAGGCCGTCAACCTGGCCGCAAACCAAGTCGCCGGTGGTGCGGGTGAGGCCTATATCGCGGGCGGCGTCGAGATGATGGGCCGCGTGGCCATGGGCAGCGACGGGGCGGCGATCGCCGTGGATCCAAGCATTGCCATGAAGACCTATTTCGTGCCGCAAGGCATCTCCGCCGATATCATCGCGACCGAGTACGGGTTTACACGCGATGAGGCCGACGCGCTGGCCGTGGAAAGCCAGAAGCGCGCCGCCGCGGCGTGGGAGGACAACCGTTTTGACAAATCGATCATCGCGGTCAAGGACATGAACGGGATCACCATTCTCGATCATGATGAATACATGCGCCCGGGCACTGACATGCAGTCGCTTGGTGCACTCAAGGCCAGCTTTAAGGACATGGGCGAGGTCATGCCGGGCTTTGATGCCGTGGCCAAAATCAAATACCCCCATCTGGAGCGGATTGAGCATATCCACCACGCGGGCAACAGCTCTGGCATCGTGGATGGCTCTGCCGGTGTGCTGGTGGGCTCCAAGGCGTTTGGGGAAAAATACGGGCTGAAGCCACGTGCCCGCGTGCGCCAGACCACCAAGATCGGCACCGATCCCACGATCATGCTGACCGGTCCTGTGCCCGCGACCGAAAAGGCGCTGGCCGATAGCGGGATGAAGATTGGCGACATTGATCTTTTCGAGGTCAATGAGGCGTTTGCCTCCGTCGTTCTGCGCTTCCAGCAGGCGTTTGATGTCGATCCCGGCCTCGTGAACGTCAATGGCGGCTCCATCGCCATGGGTCACCCGCTGGGGGCCACGGGTGCGATGATCATCGGCACGCTGATGGATGAGCTGGAACGTTCGGACAAGGAAGTCGGGCTGGCCACACTCTGTGTCGCGTCCGGCATGGGGGCCGCCACGATCATCGAGCGCGTGTAAATGGCGTTTCAGCACCCCATCGGCGACGCTCACCCGTTTCGGGCGGTGTATGATCTGGCGCAAGCCCAGAACCTGCATTTGCTGGAAAAGGTGGAGGCCCATGATGGGGCGCTCATTCGGCTGTTTCACCGCAACACAAACCTGGTCTTCAAGCGCCAGGGCGATCCCGGCAGTGCCATGGATCGACAGCGGTTTGACTATTGGACGCATGTTCGGATTGAGGACACAACCCCCGAAGACATGCTGAGCGACATCAAGCGCCATATCACGGAAGCGGGCCTGGCCTAGTCCAGGGCCGCATGGCGTGCACCTCTTAAGGGAGACAAACAATGACAGACTTCACGATGGAAAAAGGCGCCGACGGCGTCGCGGTGATCACCTGGGACACGGTGGGCAAATCCATGAATGTGATGACGATGGAATGCTGGCCGCTGCTGGAAAGCCTGGTGGATGACGCGCTGGCCGATGACGCGGTCAAAGGCGTGGTGATCACGTCGGGCAAGCCCGGCTCATTTGCGGGCGGAATGGACCTGAATGTCATTGCCAAGATGAAGGAAATGGCGGGCGATGATCCGGCCAAGGGGCTCTTTGACGGGCTGATGAATGCCCACCGGATCATGCGCAAGATTGAGCGCGCGGGCATGGACCCCAAAACAAACAAAGGCGGCAAGCCGATTGCCGCCGCCCTGCCCGGCACGGCGCTCGGCATCGGTCTGGAAATCCCGCTCTGCTGTCACCGGATTTTTGCCGCCGACAACCCGAAGGCCAAGATCGGCCTGCCAGAGATCATGGTTGGCATTTTCCCCGGTGCGGGCGGCACCACGCGTCTGAGCCGCAAACTGGGCGCGATGGCGGCCTCTCCGCTTCTGCTTGAGGGCAAACTGAACGACCCCAAGAAAGCCAAGAGTGCGGGCGTCGTTGATGAAGTCGTTGCGCCAGAGAACCTGCTTGATCGCGCAAAGCAATGGGTGCTGGCGACAAGCGGCGCAGTGCCTAACGAAGAAATTGAAGTGTATCCACGTAAATTGACCGACCCGGAAAATCCAGAATCTGCGCCGGTCATGATGCCGATGGGCAGTGAGACGATCGTTAAGCCATGGGACGAAAAGGGCTACAAGATGCCCGGCGGCGCACCATACCATCCCGCAGGGTTTATGACCTTCGTGGGGGCCTCGGCCATGGTCAACGGCAAGACTCAAGGCGCGTTCCCGGCGGCCAAGGCGCTGCTGAGCGCGGTGTATGAAGGCGCGCTCGTGCCCTTTGATACCGCGATCAAGATCGAGGCGCGCTGGTTCACCAATATCCTGATGAACCCGTCCTCCAGCGCGATGATCCGGTCACTTTTCATCAACAAGGAAGCGCTGGAAAAAGGCGCCTCCCGCCCTGATGAGGCGGATCAGAAGGTCAAGAAGGTCGGCGTGATGGGCGCGGGCATGATGGGCGCGGGCATTGCGCTTGTGTCTGCGCAGGCGGGCATGGAGGTCGTGCTGATCGACCAAAAGCAAGAGGCCGCGGACAAGGGCAAGGCCTATGTCGAAGCGTATATCGACAAAGGCATGAAGCGCGGCAAGGTCACAGCTGAGAAGAAAGACGCCATGCTGGGTCTGATCACGGCCACGACGGATTACGCAGCCCTCGAAGGCGCTGATCTGATCATTGAGGCCGTGTTTGAGGACGTGGGCGTGAAGGCGGAGGTCACCAAGAACGTGCTCAAGCATGTGGGCGATGATTGCATCTTTGCCACCAACACCTCGACCCTGCCGATCACGGAACTGGCGAAGGCATCCGACATGCCGGAGCAGTTCATCGGCATTCACTTCTTCTCGCCCGTGGAAAAGATGCTGCTGGTGGAGATCATCAAAGGCGCGGAGACCGGACCCCGGGCCGTGGCCAAGGCGCTGGACTACGTGCGTCAGATCAAAAAGACGCCGCTCGTGGTCAATGACGCGCGGTTTTTCTACTGCAACCGCTGCATCATTCCCTACATCAATGAGGGCGGTCGCATGATCACCGAAGGCGTCGAGCCTGCGCTGATTGACAATGCGGCGCGGCAGCTGGGCTTCCCCGTGGGGCCGGTGCAATTGGTCGATGAAACCTCGATTGATCTGGGCGCCAAGATCGCGCGGGCGACCAAAGAGGCGTTGGGCGATGCGTATGAGGACAGCAGCGCGGATGAGCTGATCTTCTGGATGGAAGGTCTGGGCCGTCTGGGCCGCAAATCGGGCGCCGGGTTCTTTGACTATGACGACAAGGGCAAGCGGCAGGGCTACTGGGCGGGATTGGCCGACCAGTATCCGCGCGCCGAGGATCAGCCCGATCTGATCACCGTGCAGCATCGTTTGATGTTTGCCCAGGTGTTAGAGGCGGTGCGCGCGCTGGAAGAAGGCGTGCTGGAAGACATCCGCGAAGGCGATGTGGGCGCGATCCTGGCCTGGGGCTTTGCGCCTTGGTCGGGTGGTCCGTTCAGCTGGCTTGATATGATCGGCGCGGCGTATGCGGCGGAACGCTGTGACGCGCTGGCGGCGGAATGTGGCGCGCGGTTCGAAACCCCGGCCCTGCTGCGCGAGATGGCGGAGAAGGATCAGACCTTCTACGAGCGTTTCACGCAAGTGGCGCAGGCCGCAGAATAACATTGGGTCGGGCCGGGTGGTGATCTGCCCGGCCCAACGCAGATATTACGCGTCAAAATACTCTGCAATTTCGGCGTCGGACATGGGCCTTACTGTCCATGTCTCTGTCTTTGGGTCAAATTCCGCGTGATGGGCGGCGGGCATGCCCGTGACGTAAGACGGCAAGTGCACAGTCTTCATGGCGCAACATGTGCACACAACGCGGTAATCGTCAGCCGGGTTTTCGGCAACATGGTCGTCTTCCCCGCACATGAAATCCCAATCACCTGCCGGGCTATGCTGGATCAAGCGCACAGGCCGTTCACCGTTGATCACATGGGTGCAGATCAACCCATGGGTTTGGTGTGAATGCTCATCTTTCATGCTGCACCTCCAAGGTTTGTGACCTAAGCAGGTTAGACAAACAATGGGGCCGCAATGAGGAGCACTTGGGGAAACTAGCGCGGGCTGACCAGGTTTTCGTTGCGCCTGACATGGCGGGCAACAAGGCGCATCTGCCGCTTTTTGTTGGGAATGAGGTGCTTGCTGTCCTCGACCTGCATGGGCAGCGTCAGGTCAGGGAAGATGCACTTGATCTCTTCCACGCTTTCCTCTGGCAACCGGCTCAGCGCGACAGGGCCCAGAAAGAAGCTTTCAGAGGGCGCACCATCGGCGAAAATGACCTCATGGTCGTCAAACAGCAGGTGGAAATATTCGATCGGCGCGTCCGGTTCTTCCACAAACACGCCCGGCAGATCGGTCAACCGTATGGCGGCGACGAGCACGTCACCCCTGCCAAACATGCGTTGTGTGATGGGCGAGGACACCAGCATCCGATGCTGACGCGACACGCGGATGTCGCGGCTGGGCACATTCTGGCCGAGCGCACCGGCACTGATCCGCACCGGCCACAGCGCCGCGTTGGTGGCCAGTGTTGACTGCGCAAAGCGGCGGCTGAGGATTTTCCTGAGCGGTCGGAACGCACCATCGAGCATGCGCACCATCGCGCCCTCGTGCAGGTCTTCGACCAAGACCGGCCCGGCATCGGTTTCAATGCGCGTCCCATTGGCGAAACACACCACATTGTCGGGGTCGGGATCGCTTTGCTCAAAATAGCTGCCGCCTTGGTCCTGCGTTTCCAGAGAACTGCCGCGCGGGGCCTCGCCGATTTCGGTCGAGGTCAAGCCGTTGGCCGGGCCCGCCGTGGCGGTGACGGGATCGGGCGTGTCGGTGAAGGACAGGAATTGATAGACCGTACCGTTTTCCGACAGCGCCACAGCATTGTTGAGCGCCACGCCGTTGAAGTTCGTGGCGTCGCCATTTTCGATCAAATAGACGTCAAAGCCGTTCACCGTGGTGGGCGTCAGCACCGAGATATTGCTGGAACTGCGCACGGAGCCATTGGCGTTGTAGACCGTGACGACCAAATCCGACACGTCGGTCCCTGCATCCACGGCCACCTCGATGAAGTCCTCATTGGCGCCGCCGAGATATTTGATTTCGGAAAAAAATGGGTCTGGCATGACGTGCCTGCTGTGCTCATGTGGTTATGGTTGGTATTTCGATACCAGATGGATACGGCAATGCGTCAACCATTTTGAGGCCAAATTTGGGCCGGTTTTCGCCTGTGGGAGACAGGTTTCAGGGGGTGATCCGGTAAAGCACCCCGTCGCCCACCGACAAAAACCAGATCGCGCCACCCGGGCCTTCGCGCACATCGCGGACGCGGAACGTCTCCTCCGATTGCAACTGCTCTTGCTTGAGCGGGCTGCCGGACAGGCGCGAGATGTAGTCATGCTTGAGCGAGCCCACAAAGATTGAACCGCGCCACTGAGGCCAAAGCGCGCCGGAATAGATCATCATGCCCGAAGGCGCCATGGAGGGATCCCAGTAATATGCGGGCTGTTCCATACCGTCTTTTTCCGTCCCCTCGCCGATTTTGAAGCCCGAGTAATGCGTGCCGTAGGAAATCACCGGCCAGCCGTAATTGGCCCCGCGCTTGACGCGATTGACCTCATCACCGCCGCGCGCGCCGTGTTCGACGACCCAAAGATTGCCATCGAGATCAAGTGCGGCCCCTTGCGGGTTGCGGTGGCCATAAGACCAGATCTCAGGCTGGGCCCGCGCATTCCTCATGAATGGGTTGTCGGCAGGGATCTGTCCGTCGCGCGTGATCCGCAGCACGGAGCCGTTTTCGACGCTCAAATCTTGCGCCGACGGCCTGTCACCCCGGTCGCCCACGGTCAGAAACAGCGTGCCGTCGCGGGCCTCGACCAGGCGAGACCCAAAGTGCCGCCCGCCCCGACTGCCGGGATCCATTTCATAGATGATTTGCCAATCGGTGAGCTGCGTGCCATCCCCCGAGAGCTGCGCGCGGGCCACGGCGGTGCCGGCCTGTCGCGATTGCGGTTGCGAGAGTGTGAAGAACACGGTGCGCGACCTGGCAAAATCGCGCGGGACCAGAATGTCGAGAAACCCGCCCTGCCCTTCGGCCCAAACCGGACCCACGCCCGCGACTTCAGTGACGCGCCCGTCCTGGACGCGTTTGAGCACCCCGTCGCGTTCCGTGATCAGGATCGCGCCATCGGGCAAAAAGCCAAAGCCCCACGGCGCGTTGAGGCCGGTCACCATGGGTGTCACGGTCAGTTTTCCCGCGCTTGTGTCCAAGGCAGCGGCCGATATTGGCAAGAAACAAAGCAGGGAAAAGGCTAGTGCGCGAAACATGAGCATGAGGACCTCTTTGAGCAACTCCATGGTAAGGTGGGTGCGCATCTGCCAAAGGTCAAACCCCGATTACCCTTGCAATTTTGGCGCAGGTTTCTAACGTTTTGACCCAATGATCATAGATCTACAGGGAGAGTTAGACATGAAAAAACTGCTTGCGACGACCGCCGCTTTGGCGCTGAGCACCGGGGCCGCTTTGGCCGAAGGTGAGGTGAAGATCGGCGTGATCCTGGGCTTTACCGGGCCGATTGAATCGCTGACCCCGCATATGGGCGCGGGCGCGGAACTGGCCATGGCGGAAGTGTCTGAGAGCGGCAAATTGCTCGATGGGATGACCGTGACGCCGGTGCGCGCGGATAGCACCTGCATTGACGCCGGTGCCGCCTCTGCTGCCGCTGAACGCCTGGTCACGGCCGAAGGTGTCAAAGGCATCATGGGGGCCGATTGTTCCGGTGTGACGGGCGCGATCCTGTCCAATGTGGCGGTGCCCAACGGCATGGTGATGGTTTCGCCCTCGGCCACGTCTCCGGGTCTTTCGACCGCCGAAGACAATGGTCTGTTCTTCCGCACCGCGCCCTCTGATGCGCGTCAGGGCGTGGTGATGACGGATGTGTTGATCGATCAAGGCATCACGGAGGTCGCGCTGACCTATACCAACAATGACTATGGCAAAGGCCTGGCCGACAGTTTCGCCGCGGCCTTTGAAGCGGCCGGTGGCACGGTGACCATCAACGCAGCCCATGAGGATGGCAAGGCCGATTATTCCGCCGAAGTGGGCGCGCTGGCGGCGGCAGGCGGTGATCGTCTGGTCGTGGCGGGCTACGTGGATCAGGGCGGCAGTGGCATCGTGCGCGCGGCTTTGGATTCAGGCGCTTTCGACAGCTTCCACTTCCCCGATGGCATGATCGGTGAGGCGCTTGAGGCGAACTTTGGCTCTGAGATTGACGGCTCCACTGGGCAGCACCCGGGCACGGACAGTGAAGGGGCCGCGATCTTTGAAGGCATGGCAGAGGGCTTTGACGGCACCTCGCCTTTCTCCAAGGAAAGCTATGACGCGGCAGCGCTCATCATGCTGGCCATGCAGGCGGCAGGCTCCGTTGAGCCGGGCGACTACAAAGATCACGTGATGGACGTGGCCAACGCCCCGGGCGAACAGATCTTCCCCGGAGAGCTGGCCAAAGCGCTGGAAATGATCGCTGCCGGTCAGGACATCGACTATGTGGGCGCCACGGCGGTGGAACTGATCGGACCGGGCGAAAGCGCGGGCAACTACCGCGAGATCGTCTTTGAAGGCGGCAAGATCACAACCGCGAAGTACCGCTAAACCGGTCTGGACGAACATCATCAGCCCCGGTATCTGCCGGGGCTGATGCATTCTGGGGGCGTTCTGGGGGCTGCAGATGATCGTCGTTGAAGACGTGCACAAGCATTTCGGCGGGTTCCACGCGGTGGACGGCGCCAGCATGGAGATCGCGGAAGGCTCGATCACCGGGCTGATCGGCCCCAATGGCGCGGGCAAGACGACGCTTTTTAACGTGATTGCGGGCGTGTTGGCGCCGACATCGGGCCGGGTGATCATGGATGGCGAGGACATCACCGGGTTGCCGCCCCACGCGCTCTTCCACAAGGGGCTCTTGCGCACGTTCCAGATTGCCCATGAATTTTATTCGATGACCTGCCGCGAAAACCTGATGATGGTGCCGGGCGGGCAATCGGGGGAGCGGCTGTGGAACACATGGTTTGGGCGCAAACGCATCGCCGATGAAGAGCGTGCGCTGCGCGCGAAAGCCGATGAAGTGTTGGAGTTTCTAACCATTGAGCATCTGGCCGACCACAAAGCCGGGCAAGTCTCTGGCGGTCAGAAGAAGCTTTTGGAACTGGGCCGCACCATGATGGTCGATGCCCGCATCGTGTTTCTCGACGAGGTGGGTGCGGGCGTGAACCGGACGCTTCTCAACACCATTGCGGATGCCATCGTGAGCCTGAACAAGGATCGCGGCTACACCTTCGTGGTGATTGAGCATGACATGGATTTCATCGGGCGCATCTGCAATCCGGTCATTTGCATGGCCGAGGGCAAGAAGCTGGCCGAAGGCACGCTGGCCGAGATCAAGGCCAATGAGCAGGTGATCGAGGCCTATCTGGGCACAGGGTTAAAACACAAAGACAAGGTGGGGGCATGATGGTCGGCTCGCATGGGGGCTCTGCCCCCAAACCCCCGGGATATTTTCAGCCAGAAGAAGCAGGGGACGGGCGATGCTGAGCAGATGGGCGATGGGATTACTGTGCTGCGTTGGGTTGATGGGCCCGGCGCAGGCGTCCGAGATTTTGGGCACCACGCTGTTGGAAGGGCGGAAAGTGGAAATCCTCGCTGACGGCACATGGGTTTATGCCGAAGCCTTGCCGGACGATTGCCAAACGGTAACATCAAACATCATGCTTTGCGCCGAAAAAGGGCGATGGACCTCCCTGCCCGCAGCCAATGCGGACATCGCGGCACAGTTTCGGTTCGATGACAGCACTTACGGCCTTTTGATTTTGGAAGAACTGGGCCATGGGCAGGGTGTCACATTTGAAGCGATATCGGTGTCTGTGCTGGAGATCGCCGCCTTCGCAGCTGGTGTGCGCCGAGAAGATATACCAGTGATCGATGTTCAAGACACCGCGCTCTTAGGTGAGGATGCGCAAACCATCACTTACGCCGCTGTCATTGACGGGCTGCCGATCACCTACCGAAACACAATACTGATAGAGGAAGAGGTGACGATCCAGGCAGTCACCTATGAGGTCTCTCGAGATCTCACACAGGTTCACACCGAATTGCATGATGAATTTCTCCAAGGACTGCTACGGCGTGAGTGAACCTTTCCTCATAGGCGACACGATGACCGGCGGGTATGGGCGGTCGGGGCCGGATATTTTGCACGACTGCACCATCGCGGTGGAGCCGGGCGAGATTGCGGTGATCGTGGGGCCCAACGGGGCGGGCAAGTCGACAGCGATGAAGGCGGTGTTTGGGATGCTCGATCTGCGCCAAGGCGCGGTGCGGCTGGGGGGCGAGGATATCTCAGGCCTCAGCCCGCAGGCGCGGGTGGCCAAGGGGATGGGGTTTGTGCCGCAGACCTCGAACATCTTCACCTCCATGACCGTGGAGGAGAACCTGGAGATGGGGGCGTTCATTCGCAAAGACGATATCGCGGGCACCATGGCGCAAGTCTATGAGCTGTTCCCGATTTTGAAGGACAAACGCCGTCAGCCTGCGGGTGAGCTCTCAGGCGGGCAGCGCCAGCAAGTGGCGGTGGGGCGCGCGCTGATGACCGAGCCAAAGGTGCTGATGCTGGATGAACCCACTGCGGGGGTGAGCCCCATCGTGATGGATGAGCTGTTTGACCGGATCATTGAGATCAGCCGCACCGGGCTGTCGGTGCTGATGGTCGAGCAAAACGCGCGTCAGGCGCTGGAGATTGCCGATAAGGGCTATGTTCTGGTGCAGGGGCGCAATGCCTATTCGGGCAGCGGCAAAGAGCTGCTGGCCGATCCTGAGGTCCGCAAGAGTTTTCTGGGAGGGTGATGCTGTGAGATACGCAATATTGGGACTGATCGCGCCGATGGTGGTGGCCGGGTGTCTGGGCGGCGGCGCGGCCCGCACGCAGGCGCCTGTGCCCACGGTGAGCCATGATGCGTTCGTGGCCTCACTGAACGGGGCCTATATCTGGAACTGTACGATGACCAATGACGCCGGAGCGGCCTGGCGTTTTGTGCTGGCCAATGGGACCTCAAGCCGGTGGACGCCCGTGGTGCTGCGCGAGGCGGGCGCGAAGTTCGACCTTGATATCGAGACGCGCAAGTTTGGGGCGGCCGTGGTCTATAAGCTGCGCGACCGCAGCGAGGTGTTGATTGCCGCCGATGGCGAGGCGCGCGGCGAAGGGCAATTGACCACCAAACCCAATGAGTTCCCCAATGGTCAGTGCACGCGCGGCACGCAACCGGTGACATTCTGAGGCGCGCATGGATCTGCTGAACGCCATTGTGGCGCTGTCAAATTTTGTTCTGATCCCGGCGGTGGCCTATGGCAGCCAGCTGGCACTTGGCGCGCTGGGTGTGACGCTGATTTACGGCATTTTGCGGTTTTCGAATTTCGCCCATGGGGACACGATGGCCTTTGGCACGATGGTGACGATCCTGGTCACATGGTGGTTGCAGGCCGCAGGGGTCACCCTGCCCTTTGGCCTGCCCACGGCCCTGTTGGCGCTGCCGGCGGGGATCGCAGGTTGCGCGCTGCTGCTGCTTGGCACGGACAAAGTGATCTATCAATTTTACCGCGTGCAGCGCGCCAAGCCGGTGATCCTCGTGATCGTGTCCATCGGGGTGATGTTCATCCTCAACGGGTTGGTGCGGTTCATCATCGGGCCGGGCGATCAGCGCTTTGGCGATGGCGAGCGGTTCATCATTTCCGCGCGGGAATTTCGGGATATGACCGGGCTGCGCGAGGGGCTGGCGCTGAAGACGAGCCAGGGGATCACGGTCATCACCGCCGTCATTGTCGTGGCCCTGCTCTTTTGGTTTCTCAACCGCACACGGACGGGCAAATCCATGCGGGCGTATTCGGACAATGAGGATCTGGCGCTGCTCTCAGGGATCAACCCGGACCGCGTGGTGATGGTGACCTGGCTGATTGTGGCGGCGCTGGCCACCATCGCGGGCACGCTTTATGGCCTCGACAAAAGCTTTAAGCCCTTCACATATTTTCAGCTGCTTTTGCCGATCTTTGCCGCGGCCATCGTGGGGGGCTTGGGCAGCCCGCTGGGGGCCATTGCGGGCGGGTTTGTCATCGCTTTCTCAGAGGTGTTCATCACCTATGCGTGGAAGAAGGTGCTGGGCTATGTGATGCCCGAAAGCCTGGAGCCGTCGGGCCTCGTGCAACTCTTGAGCACGGATTACAAATTCGCGGTGAGCTTCGTGATCTTGCTCATTGTGCTGCTGTTCAAGCCCACCGGCCTTTTCAAAGGGAAAGCGGTATGAGTGAAACCGTCCGCAATACCGCGCTTTTCGGGGTGGTCGCCTTTTTGATCGTGCTGACCGGCGTGATGCAAAGCTGGAACACGGCGCTTCTCATTCTCAACATGGGGCTGATTTCGGCGATCATGGCGCTCGGTGTGAACCTGCAATGGGGGTTTGCGGGGCTCTTTAACGTGGGCGTGATGGGGTTCGTGGCCTTGGGCGGGCTGGCGGCGGTGCTGGTGTCGATGCCGCCCACCAATGAGGCTTGGGCCGCAGGCGGTGTCCGGGTGCTATTGGGGCTTTTATGCGGGGCGGCGGTGGTCGTTGCGGTGATTTTGCTGCGGCGACGCATGGCGCCATCGCGGCTGCGCAGCGTGGCAACCTTGGCCCTGCTGGTGGGCGGGTTTTTTCTCTATCGCGCGGTGTTTGATCCCGGTGTTGAGGCGGTCGAAAGCGTGGATCCGGCCGCGACCGGGTATCTGGGCGGTCTTGGCCTGCCGATCCTGGTGGCCTGGCCTGTGGGCGGGCTGTTGGCGGCGGGGGCGGCCTGGATCATCGGGAAATCGGCCTTGGGGCTGCGCTCAGATTACCTGGCCATCGCGACGCTGGGGATTGCTGAGATCATCCTCGCCGTGATGAAAAATGAGGATTGGCTGGCGCGAGGTGTGAAGAACGTGGTGGGCCTGCCCCGGCCTGTGCCCTATGAGGTCGATCTGCAGCAGGATCCGGGCTTTGTCGCGCAGGTGCAAGACCTCGGGCTGGATCCGGTCACGGCCTCCTCGCTTTTCGTGAAACTGGGGTATTCCGCGCTTTTTGCAGCTGTGCTGATCACGATCCTGGTGCTGGCGCAACTGGCGCTGAAATCGCCCTGGGGCCGGATGATGCGCGCCATTCGCGACAATGAAACGGCGGCGCGGGCCATGGGCAAGAACGTCACCGCGCGGCATTTGCAGATCTTCATCCTCGGCTCGGCCATCTGCGGGATCGCAGGCGCGATGATGACCACGCTGGACGGGCAGCTGACGCCCACCTCTTACCAACCGCTGCGCTTTACCTTTCTGATCTGGGTGATGGTGATCGTGGGCGGGTCGGGCAACAATTTCGGCGCGGTGCTGGGCGGGTTCCTGATCTGGTTTCTGTGGGTGCAGGTGGAACCGATGGGGCTTTGGCTGATGGAGGTGATCACCTCAGGGCTCGCCGATGGCAGCGCGTTGAAAGAGCATTTGCTGGAAAGTGCAGCCCATATGCGGCTCTTTACCATGGGGATTGTGCTGATCCTGGTGCTGCGGTTCAGCCCTCGGGGTTTGATTCCCGAAAAATAGGCGACCCCGGGCCGGACGGTGTTTCCGTTTCAAAGACAAATCTCGGCCGGAACGAAGAGTGTCTCACCCCTGTGAACGGCCAAGGGGGTCAAACGCGAAAAAGCCATGATTTCGCCACCTCTGCCACGTTTTCGCCACAATTGGACCTGTTGATTAACCTTGTTCCGGTCCCGTCTGTGGGCAGATCTGCCGCCCTTGGGACCGTGTGAG
>JBCCDT010000060.1:0-23862 GCA_039030635.1 Pseudomonadota bacterium | reverse complement strand
CCAGGTCAGGTTGTGCGGGACGAACACGCCCCAGCCGCCCGCCTCGATCACCGGGCGCACATCGGAGGCCATGGAATTACCGACCATCATCGCGCGCTCTGATCCATCGCCTTGCCGGTCAAAGATACCGCGATAGACGGCTGCATTTTTCGCGCTGACAATCTCCACCGCGTCAAAGAGCTCGCCCAGACCTGATTGCGCGAGCTTGCGTTCCTGATCGAGCAAATCGCCCTTGGTGATGAGCAGGACGCGGTGGCTCTCAGTCACCTCCTCAACCGCCTCCCGGGCCTGGGGTAGGATTTCGATCGGGTGGCGCAGCATCTCCTGGCCTGCGGCGATGAGTTCTGAGATCACGCGCGCGGGCACACGCTCCTCGCTGACCTCAATGGCCGTTTCGATCATCGAGAGCATGAATCCTTTGATGCCAAAGCCGTAATGGCCCAGATTGCGGCGCTCTGCCTCTAGCAAACGGGCCTCAAGATCATCCCCATCCACAAAGTCTTGAAGCAGCTCGGCAAACCGGTCCTGCGTGAGCTTGTAGAACTGTTCGTTTTCCCACAGGGTATCGTCTGCATCAAAGCCGATTGTCGTCAGATTCTGCATGTTCGGTGGCTTGCCTCTCTCACGACCTCTTTTCACGCGCGTCCCAGGGATTATATAGTCGCGTCAGGACACATCCTGTCAAACAGCAACCTTGGACGCGCATGACCGCATTTGATCTCAAAATGCAGGACCCCAACGATGGGGACAATGACGGAGACACCTCCGTCATCGTCGAGACGCGGCCCAAGACCAAGCGCCCGCCGCTTTACAAGGTTTTGCTGCTCAATGATGATTACACGCCGATGGAATTTGTCGTGGCAGTGCTGGAGCGTTTTTTCGGCATGAACCATTCCCAGGCGTTTGAGATCATGCTGACCGTGCACAAAAAAGGTGTCGCGGTGGTGGGTGTGTTCAGCCACGAGATTGCAGAGACAAAGGTGAGCCAGGTGATGGATTTTGCCCGCCGGCATCAACACCCGCTGCAATGCACCATGGAAAAAGAATAGCGCGGGCGTGAGCTCTCGTTTGGACCTAGCGCTGGAGGCGGGCACGCCGTCCTTGCCTGCGTCTGGACAGATCGCGGTCTTTGCGCCGCGCGATGGCTATGATTTGTCTGCCTTGCCCAAAGAGCGGTGCGTGATCGTGACCGGGTTCAAGCCAGAGTTCGACCGGTTCGAGGCCGCGGGGTTTGACTGTGTGACCGGGCTTGAAAGCCGGGTGGCAATGTCTGTGGTCTGTGTGCCGCGCGCCAAGGCGCTGGCGCAGGGCTTGGTGGCGCAAGCTGCGGCGATGACGGATGGCCCGGTGATTGTGGACGGGGCCAAGACCGACGGGGTAGAGGCGATCTTGAAGGCCTGCCGCAAACGCGCGGAGGTGAGTGCGGCGCTGTCGAAATCCCATGGTAAGTTGTTTCATTTTGCCGCTGGGACCGGGTTTGAGGATTGGTTGCCCCAGACAGGGGCGCCGATGGCCGAAGGATTTGTGACCGCGCCGGGCGTGTTCTCCGCGGATGGGGTTGATCCGGCCTCAAAGCTTTTGGCCGATCATTTGCCGGCCAAGCTCGGTGCACGGGTGGCTGATCTGGGTGCTGGCTGGGGCTATCTCTCGGCGCGGGTGTTGGAGCGTGAGGGCGTCCAAGAAGTGCATCTGGTGGAGGCCGATCATGCCGCGCTGAGCTGCGCGCAGGCCAATATCGACGATTCGCGCGCCGTGTTTCATTGGGCCGATGCGGGCCATTGGAGTGTGGAAACCGCCCTGGATAGTGTGGTGATGAACCCGCCCTTTCACACCGGGCGTCGCGCAGAACCCCATATCGGTCAAAGCTTTATCCGGGCGGCGGCCCGCCTTCTTCACCCTAAGGGTCAGCTTTTTCTGGTGGCCAACCGACATCTTCCTTATGAAGGGTCTCTGGAACAGAGCTTCTCAGAGGTGACGGACTTTGGCGGTGATACGCGTTTCAAACTGCTGCACGCAGCCCGTCCCAAACCCGGCACGCGGGGCCGGTCTGGATAATCCCACCCATTTTTCACGGAAAAAGAGGTAAGAGATGTCGTTTTCCATCGCCGGAAAGACAGCCATCGTGACAGGCGGCGCCAACGGGATCGGCTTGGCCATTGGCCGACATTTCGCCGACAAAGGCGCCAATGTCATGTTTGCGGACATAGATGAAGGGCATCTCAAAGAAGAGCTGGGCGAGAATGAAGACGGCTCATCCACGCGGTATTTTGCAGGTGACTTGCGGGAAAAGCTGACGCTGGCCAATCTGTTGTCAGCCACGATTGATGCCTTTGACCGGGTGGACGTCTTGATCAACGGGTCGCGGCAAATGGTGCCGTCAGACCCGCTCAACCCCGATGAAGACGGGGTGGAACTTTTGATCCAGCAAAATCTGATGACCGCGCTGCGCACCTCTCAACTGGTGGCCAAGCGGATGATCAAACAGGCCGAGGCAAGCGAGGATGAAGAAGGGTTTGCTGGCACAATTGTGAACCTGTCGTCGATCGCTGCGCGGCGCACGCATCCCGATTTGCTGGCCTACTCGGTGTCAACGGCGGCCCTTGATCAGATGACGCGCAGCTTTGCCGTGGCGCTGGCCCCGCACCGCATTCGCGTCAACGCTGTGGCGTTTGGATCGGTGATGAGTGCGTCTCTCAAGGACACGCTGAATGAGACGCCGGACTTCCGCACGGATATCGAAGATCACACACCGCTGGGACGTATTGCCTCAGCCGCGGAACTGGCGGAAGCCGTGCAATACTTGGCCTGTGACAGCTCTGGCTTCATGACCGGGCAGATCATGACCGTGGATGGCGGTAGGACTCTTCTTGACCCGGTGGCCGCTCCTGCGCATTAATACTGTAAACTTTAGTTTACAGAAATTGGGCGGATGGCCAAAGATATGACCCCTGACATGCAGACGGAAAAGGCCCAGGCGGCGGCCTGGTTTCGGGAGTTGCGCGATCAGATCGTGGCAGCGTTTGAAGGGTTGGAAGACAGCCACGACACAGGGCCCATGGCCGATGCCACGCCGGGCCGGTTTGACGTGAAGACGACCCAACGTGCCAGCGACGATGGCTCAGACGCCGGGGGGGGCCTGATGAGCGTGATGCGCGGTGGACGTGTCTTTGAGAAAGTGGGTGTGAACGTCTCGGAAGTCTACGGCACGCTCGCCCCGCCTGCGCAAAAGGCGATGGCGGCGCGCGGTGTGCCTGGGATGGAGGACGATCCACGGTTCTGGGCCTCTGGGATTTCCCTGGTGGCGCATATGCAAAACCCGCATGCGCCCGCGGTTCACATGAACACGCGCATGTTCTGGACGCCGAATGCCTGGTGGTTTGGCGGCGGGTCAGATTTGAATCCCTGCCTAGAGTATGACGAGGACACCGCGCATTTTCATGCCACGCAAAAGGCGCATCTCGACCCCCACGGGGAGGAACACTATCCCAAGCTGAAAGAGTGGGCCGATGAGTATTTCTATATCCCGCACCGGCATCGGGCGCGGGGTGTGGGTGGCATCTTCATGGACGATCGCAACAGCGGCGATTGGGCCGCAGATTTTGCACTGACGCAGGATATTGGCCGGGCGTTTTTACCCGCTTATGTGCCGCTGGTGGAAAAACGCCGGGTGCAAGACTGGACGGATGTCGACAAAGAGGCGCAGCTCGTGCATCGCGGGCTCTATGCGGAGTATAACCTGGTCTATGACCGGGGCACGAAGTTCGGGCTGGCCACAGGCCATGATGCCGATGCTGTGTTGATGAGCCTGCCGCCTTTGGCAAAGTGGGTTTGACGTTATTGGTGGGGTCAAACCCCACCCTACGGAGCTTGCGTAAAGGCCTGAATCACCGTGTTTTATCGACGTTTTGCGGCCGCAGGATGATCGAGAGCATGAGCAAGCTGAAGACAAGCTCATAGACCTCCCATTTGCGGCCTTGATCCATCACGGCAATGACCAGGCTGGCGAGGATGGCCAGCGCGGTGTGGCGCAGGCCGGGCACGGGGATGGCCAGACGGTCGATCACGCGACGAAAGAAGGTCACGCGCATGTAAAGCTGCGGCATCACGACGAGGTAGAGCAGGATCACAGTTGTCAATCCGCTGCCGAACACGGTCTTAGCAAGGTTCGTATCGCCCACACGCAGGTTGTGCAGATTGGTCTCAAACTGCTTGTTGTTCTCCATGAAGAACTCACCCGACTGCCAGCCAAAGATGCGCTGACCCCAGGAAATCTCTTCGCCTGTGCCGAGGAAAAACAGCAGCGCATAAACGCTGGTGCAAATGGCGGCAAGGGTGAGCGCGCGGCGTTTGAGGCTGATGGCGTTGCGGATAAAGGCAAAGCAGCAAAACAGCAGACCAAACGCGGTGGCATATTCCACGGGGCCGTCCTCAAAGGCGTAGACGGCCTTGAAATAGATCTCGTCGTAAAGATGCACGCCAATGGACACGATGAGAACAATCACGATGGTCCCGAGAAGGGCGCGGTCGATGGTATGTGATGGTGTCATGGCGCTGCCTGATATGCCCGGTCGTCGCGCCCAGATATGCGAGAGCGTTAGGGGCATCAAGCTTAATGGCGGTGCGTGGGCTGTTTTACGCTCTGTGCGATGTCGTCTGAAGGGGCCCGTTCGAGGTTTTCACATTGGTGCAAGGGACAGAACAGGTGCCATTGGCCTTGCAGTTGAAAATCTCGTGCCAAAGCCCCGAGTGACGCCGCCGCCGCGCGAATGGCTGGTGTGCGCCCGCACCTCCCAAGTCGCGCAGATTGTCCAACACCCGCGAAGCGCCAGCAGGGGGCGTTTCCCTCGGCGCAGAAGGATCAAAGCAGAAATTGGGTCGGGGGTTTACGAGTGTCCGTTACTCGGTCTGGCCAGCTTTCTTTACAAGAAATAAATATTGTTTAAGGTGAAATTATAGCGCCCGCCGGAAGGACGTGTTGGCGCGCTGCACACAAATTTGCTGAAGCGGACCGAAATCGGGTTTCAGCGCGTGATACAAAGGAGAGTGTCAGTTTCACGCCTGTATCGTGAGCTGTCAGATATGAGACACGGGGGCAGGGTGGTACGCACCCCAACCCACCAAAACCGACAAAGCGATCATACCCATTTCCTGGTCGTCACGGGCCAGATCACCCAGACTTCAACAGGCCGACATGCAGTTTCCGCATCTCTTTTCCGAACTGACCATAGGGCGAACGCGGGTCAAGAACCGGTCTTTTTCCGCCGGTCATGCCACGCGGCTGATCGAAGCGGATGGCACCGTCGGTGACCGGCTATTGGCCTATCATCAGGCGCGCGCGGAAGCAGAGATCGGAATGATCATCACCGAAGTCAACGTGGTGCATCCGACCTATGAGCCGCAAAACCGACTGTCGGTGACGTCGGATGCCTGCATCCCGGGGTTACAGAAACTGGCCGATATGGGCCGGCCCTATGACTGTCGGATTGTCGGCCAGCTGTTTCACCCGGGCCGTGTTGCGGGCATGTCGGTGGATGGGTCGATCATGCAGACATTCGGCCCGTCTGAGGCACCGGATGAGGTTTACAAGAACATTCCCAAACCGCTGTCCAACGCTCAGGTCTGGGAGATTATCGAAAGCTACGCGGTAGGTGGACGGCGGATGGCAGAGGCCGGCCTTGATGGGATCGAGGTGATTTCATCCATGGGCTATTTGCCGTCGCAGTTTCTGAACCCAAGGCTCAACCGGCGGGAGGATGAGTTTGGCGGTGGCCTGACGGGGCGGATGAGGTTTTTGCGAGAGATCATCGCAGGCATCCGTCGGGCTGCGGGCGATGATATCCTTTTGGGCATTCGCATCTCTGCCGATGAGATGGACGATGAAGGCATGCGCCCCGGTGAAACGCTTGAAGCTCTGCAGTTGCTCGAACAGGACGGGCAGCTTGATTATTTTAACATTATCGCGGCCACCACGGCGAGCTATGACGGCTGGATGCACATTATCCCCCATATGGTGCATGAGCCCGGGTATTTGGCCCCGCTGGCGGCCGATGTGAAAGCCGCCGTATCCCTCCCCGTTTTTATCGCAGGGCGTGTGAACCAACCGCAAGAGGCCGAACGCCTTTTGGCCACGGGCCAGGCTGATCTGATCGGTATGGTGCGCGCGCATATCTGCGATCCGCATTTCACGCGCAAAGCCAAAGAGGGCCGCGTGGATGACATTCGGGCCTGTATCGGGTGCAATCAGGCGTGTATCGGTCACGGCCTCAAAGGGTTCAGCATTTCATGCATTCAATACCCCGAGACAGGTCGAGAGCTTGAATATTACGACAAGCCCAAGGCCCAGGATGCAAAGACTGTCGTTGTGGTTGGCGGGGGGCCTGCCGGTATGAAGGCTGCCGCCGTCGCAGCAGAGCGCGGGCACCAAGTGACACTCTATGAAAAGGACGCGCGGCTTGGGGGGCAGGCCTTGCTGGCGCAACTGTTGCCTGATCGGTCAGAGTTTGGCGGCATTGTCACCAACTTGACGCGCGAGATGGAAAGGCACGGGGTGGATATTCGGCTCAATACACCTTTGGACGCAGGCAAGATCGCGGCGCTGAAGGCGGATGCGGTGATCCTGGCCACCGGCGCGCGCCCACAATTGCCGGGCCTTGAGGGGCTGGGGGAGGATGCGCATGTGGTGGACAGCTGGTCCGTCATTCGGGGTGAGGCGAATGTGGGCAAATCCGTCGTGATCTGGGATTGGCGGTCTGACTGGGTCGGGCTGGGTTTGGCACAGATGCTGGCGCAGAATGGCTGTCACGTGCGGCTGGCCGTCAACGGGATCGTGGCGGGGGAACGCATCCCGTCTATGGTGCGCGACCATGCCGTAGGCGAATTGCATAAGCTAGGAGTGGAGATCGTGCCTTATGTCCGCCTCTTCGGAGCAGATGCCGATACGGTGTATTTCCAGCACATTACCAGCAAGCAGCCTGTGGTTCTGGACGGTGTGGATACGCTTGTGTCCCATCACGCGCCTGCTCGTGTCGCAGGGCTCGAAGAGGAACTGATGAAGCTGGGCCTCGATCCCGTTGCCATCGGCGACTGCGTGAACCCCCGAACCGCAGAAGAGGCCGTTTTGGAAGGATTGCGCGCGGCGATGGCGCTGTAATCGACGCGTCACCGCAGGCTCTTATGATACTCTTCCAAAGCAATGACATAGTCGTTGATCGCCGTCGATGTGCTGGTTCCAATCTGGCGATAAATCAGAACGGTCGTCATGAAAACGGTCAGCGCAATGCACAGATAAGGCGACACGAAAAGCCCGAGTGCCGCCATGAAATAGTAATACCCCCGGATCCCGAAATTGAACGTCTTCAGCGCTTCGGTCAGCACGGTGGACGCGCTTTTCACCATGACATCGCTTTGCTCTTTCTGGAAGTCGGTGAGCTGACCTTCGGGCAGCGCACCAACCAGTGCCAGAACATAGATCAGCTTGCGCAGCGCATAGGTGAACGAAAAAAACGCGATGGTCAGCGTCAAGCTCGCCACCGCCATATGGATCACGAAAAGCTCAAAGCTGATGTCGGAAATAAATGGCAGATCGACCACGGTTAAGTAGACAGACTGAACACCCGCAAACAGGCTGAAGATGCCTGCCAGAACGATCAACGTCGCGGATCCGAAAAACGCGATGGAATTGACCATGTTGCCAAGCAGGATCGCGTCAAACGGCTTTTGGGAGCGTTTCAAAGACGCGGCAAGCCATTGGGTTCTGACCGTGGTCAGCTGTACGTTGAGGGATCCGCGCGAGATCTTGGACAGGATCGCCGAGTAACCAAACCACGCCAGAAACAAGAACAGGATTGCGATGCTTTGCAGGATGTCGAAATCCGTGGGAAGCGCGAACGGCATTTCAGACAACTCCTGGTCAATTGCCCGCGATCTTCGACAGGCCGCAAGGAAAGGTCAAGGGGATGCCGTCTTAACCCTGAACCGGCAGATTGTGCACATCCAGTTCAAACTCTTCGCGGCTATACGCCCCGTCAAAGAGGTGTTCCATGCTTTTCATCACCTCTGGCCAACGCGCGCCACTTGCCTCAAAACTGGCGCGGTCTTTCCAGATCGTGATCCCGATCGACGGCCCGCCGGTGTCGTCAAAGCGATCGAGAATGTAAAGCAAGCCGCTGCTGTCTGGGTCATTCTTGGCCAGAAAGGCGTCTGCCTCTGCGACAATGGCCTCTTTGGTGCCGGATTTGAGGGTGAAACGGTTGATGCGGACAAAGGGCATGGTGGTCTCCTTTCAGTCTGGGCGGCTGTCGTCTCGCCTTCTCCATACGCGCGCAAGCTCGCGCAATCGCCGATCATGCGGGCAATCATATGGCGGGGCATGTCTAGGTGCAGACGACGCCGGTCTTGCGCCACTTGCACCGCTGCCGCATGTCGCTGCGCCCGGACCAAGCGGTCGACATGTGCGGCCTCATGGGATCAGCGCAACATGGTGCAAGGGGGGCATGTCGCGCGCCGCATCAAGTGCCGCATTCACCTCATCCAACGGGAAGGTATGCGCTGTCAGAACAGACAAATCCAGCGTGCCATCCGCAATCATCGCCACCAGTTCCCCGGGCATGTCGGGCGGGAACCAGAAGGAGCCGCGCAGCGTCACCTCCCTGAGGACAATTCCCGAAACGCTCAAGGGTGAGTTCGGAGAAGCGACCAACACCAATGTACCCCGCCGAGCCAACCGGCTCAGCGCATCTTCCACCATGGCGCCGCAATCACCATCGCTGGTAGAGATCACCAGGTCGCAGCCAACGGGCACCTCATTGGCCAGCTGAATAGAAGGATCAATCGCCAGCAAGGGCGCCATCCGCGCCACATCGCGCCCCACCGCCGTCACTTGAGTTGCGCCCAAAGCATGCGCCAGCATGATCGCGCTGGAGCCAACCTGACCCGAAGCCCCGATCACCGCGACGGTCATGCCAGGCGCAAAGCCCCCGTTGCGCAGAGCCGACAATGCCGTTCCGAACCATCCCAAACGGCACAGGCTTGCGGCCGGTGCATGGGGCAACGCAGGCGCCACGGAGGTGACGTTGGAGGCTGGCACGCGGATATGCGTCGCGAAGGTGCCATCGCGCCAATCCGCCAAAAGCCCCGTGGCGTCATTGCTGACCGCGAAGTTGCCCGCGAAGGCGGCGTGGCCGTCGTGCCCGTCCCACCGGTCATCCACCAGGCAGTCCACGAAAACCATGTCGCCCACAGACAGGTTCGCACCGCCCGGGCCAATCTCGACAAGTCTACCGATCGCATCGCTGCCCGGGACGAAGGGCCGCTCGGGCGTGACAAAGGCGGTATCAGGGGGAATGAGGTCGTTCAAAAACGGGGCTACATAGCTGGCGGCGATTTCAACAACCACCTCACCGGGGCCGGGTTTAGGCGGTTCACGCTCCACCGTTTGGAGCAGATGATCCGTGACTGTTGTTTCCGCGCGCCGCATTTTTATTCCCTAAAACGAACAAAAATATTCTTCATGCGAAAGCTGGATTGCGTCAAGCCCAGCATCATCTCAATAGTCCAACCGCACGGGCGTAATCGTCCAAATTACCTCGGAAATGTCATCATGGTCGTTTTCCAGATTATGGGGACGCGTCAGATCAATGGAAAAACTGTCTTCGGCGGACAAAACGAACACCTCCTCATCAAGGGTCAGTTTCACGCGGCCTTTCAGGACATAGCCGTTCATGTGCCCGTGGCTGGGCGTTGAACCCTCATGCGATTTGCCGCCCACCTCGAAGCGAGACAGCCCCGAACACAGATCAAGATTGAGATCGGCCGACAATAGAAAATCCTGATAGCCAAGCGCGGTGGTATCCAGCGAATACACACGGCTCAGACGTCTGCGCGCCTCCTTGCGGACCACAACGCGGCGTTCCCGATCATTGGGACCCGCCTCATTGGGAAAAAACCAGCTGAGCTCCACATCCAACGCGGATGCAATACGGCGCACCGTCTCCAGTGACGGGATGACGGACCCTGTTTCGACCTGACTAAGATAGCCCGGGGATCGGCCTGCGGCCTGTGCCAGGTCGCGCAGGGTGGCCCCTTTGGCGCGCCGGAGTGTCCGCAATTCCTCCCCAATGCCGGTCAGATCAATATCGGCCGAATGGTTGGTGCTTTGGGCGAGTTTCTTCACAGGAAAACCTTCTTTCATCTTGGGACATATCAGTTGCCCGAATCTGATCCCCTGTGGTATGTTTGATCTCATCAAACTTTTTGTCAATTTGTTTGAATCTGATGCCGGACAATGCCACCTAAAACAAACTCGAAACGCAGCCCATGACAGTCTCCAAGTTCACGCCCCCAATGTTGCGCCTCGACATGGAAAAGATCGATGCGAACATCGCGGGATTCCGTGAACTGCCGCTGCATCCCTGTTTTGAGCGCCACCTTTTTGCACCCAAGCAGGAGGCGTTTTTCGACGAGAGTGTGCAGGTCACTTGCCCGGTTCACGGCCTCTCCAAACCCGGTGATCTGTTCACCGGCCCGATTGGGCGGAATGCGATTGTCGTGACGCGTGACACTATGGGCGCGCGACCCCGTCGAATTGTTTCCAGCCGCAAAGAGCCAACACAATTCGCCGATGGCTTGATCTGGAGCGCCTGCAAAGGCGCATTGCCACCGGATCGGCCCCAACTTTGACAATAAGGGATGCTGCCCTATGAAGGATGCGTTTGACAACGACACACCCGTGGATGCCGCGGCTTTGCGTGAGGATCTCGCGCAAGGCTGGGGGTTGCCAACCTCATTTTACGCGAGCCCGAAGATCCACGATTTGGACCTGAACAAGATATTTCGACGGTCCTGGACATATCTCTGCCCGGCGTCGCGCGTGGCGCAGCCTGACAATTCGGCCATTGGCATGGCAGGCGACATTCCCGTCGTTGTGATCCACGGGAAAGACGGCGTTTTGCGTGGCTTTGTGAATATGTGCCGGCATCGCGGCTACAAGGTGGCGACCGAAGATCAGGCGAAGTGCCGGCGTCTCACGTGCAAGTACCACGCCTGGAGCTATCTTGCGACCGGCGAGCTGGCCAATGCGCCCGGGATGAACGATGAGCCGGGCTTCGATAAATCTGCGCTGTCGCTCAAGCCTGTTCAGGTGTTTCAATGGGGCTCTGCGGTGCTGGTGAACCCCGACATGGACGCCCCGGGTTTCCTGGACGCCCACCCCCAGATGGCCTCTGAGGCGGATCGGTTGGGCATTGAGCTTGATCCCGACGCCTATGATTTTGTGTCTGAAACGGTGCATGATGTGCCGTCCAACTGGAAGGTCTGGTACGACAATTTCGTTGAATGCTATCACTGCGATCACATCCATCGCGGCAGCTTCTCGGCTGCTTATGAGTCCGATATCAAATCGGTCGACACCCGGTTCAATGACACCTTCATGGCGAGCAGGTTTGCGCCCAAGCCCGCAGAAACCGGTGTCGCGCTGCGCGCCAACAATTACCGATCGCTCAATATTTTTCCCGGTCTTTTGATCCTTCAACAGGACCACTTGATGATCCTGAGCCAGATGCGCCCGCTTGGCCCGGAACTTACCGAACAGAAAGTGCATTACTTTGCGCCCAAGGGCACCCGCGCGGATTTGGTCAAAGACTGGATCGCGCTGTGGGAAGAGACCTTTGGCGAAGATGGGGACGCCGTGGCCATTCAGCAGCAAGGTCTGCGCACGGGTGCCGTTGAGCGCAATCGCCTGATGCCCAATCGCGAAGAAGCTGTGGTGTTTTTCAACGGCTTGGTGCTGGACGCGTATGGGCGCATGTGAAACGGGAGGCCCCGGATCAAGTCCGGGGCGGGTTTTCCAAGGTCCCTAGATTGGGTCCCAGTGAAACATCTCCGCGGATGTATCCAGCGGACAGAAATCGGGCATAAGGCTTGGGGCGGCGTGTTCAGCAATGCTGTCCGGTGTCCAGCCATCCTCTGAATGCAGGCGGCGGCTGAGGCGCGGTGGTGAGAAGAGGTAGAGTTCATTGGCACGCACGCCGAAAATCTGACCGGTGACGTCAGAGGCCAGATCGCTCAGCAGATAGGTCACCATGGGCGCGATGCTCTCGGGCGACATCTTTTGCATCCGGGCGACGCGCGCTTTCTCTTCGTCCGTGTCCTGCGGCAGCGAGGAAATCATCCGAGACCATGCAAATGGCGCCACGCAATTGGAACGCACGCCAAACCGCGCCATATCCAGCGCGATGCTTTTGGACAGTGCCACGAGGCCCAGCTTGGCCGCTGCGTAGTTGGCCTGGCCCACATTGCCGATCAGCCCAGAGGTGGAGGTCATATGCACAAACGCACCATGGCCCTGAGCGCGGAAATGCGGGGCAGCAGCGTTCGAGATATAAAAACTGCCCATCAGGTGCACGTCGATCACGGATTTCCAGGCGTCCACACTCATCTTGTGAAAGATCGTATCGCGCAGGATGCCCGCGTTATTGACCACCCCGTGAATTCCGCCGAACCGATCCACGGCATGGTCTACAATGGCGGCTGCTGCCTTTGGGTCCGTGATGTCATGACCGTCTGCGGCGGCGTTTCCGCCCGCTGCCTCAATCGCGGTCACTGCGGCGTTGGCGGGATCAGAAGAACTGCCGTCACCGCCGAGGCCAGCGCCGACATCATTGGCGATAACATTCGCGCCATGCTGCCCCAATGAGACGCAGATCGCCCGTCCGATCGCGCCACCTGCACCGGTGACAACGAAGGTTTTCCCAGACAGGTTGCATGTGGACATGGGGCGGCCTCTCTTTTGGATAGTTGTTCCAGAGTAAAAATTATTTGCTTGAAAGGAAACATCGGAGTTGGGACAGTCGCGCCCAATCGGGACTGCACGTCAGGATGGCCCATGGACCTATTTCGTTTGGACGGACAAACCGCGCTTGTAACAGGCGGATCGCGCGGGATCGGAAAGGCTATTGCGCTGCAAATGGCCAAGGCCGGGGCGTCGGTGATCATCAATGGCCGCAATGCTGACACGTGCGATGCGGCGGTCGAGGCCATCCAAAACGCCGGAGGCACGGCCAAGGCGCTGCCCTTCAACATCTCCAAACCCGACGACGCAACCGCATTGGCCCGGGAAAGTGTGCAGGCCTTCGGTCAGGTGGACATCTTCGTGGGCAATGCCGCCGCCAACCCGCATTTTGGCCCGGTCCTTGATGTGGAGCCCGCTGCGTTCGACAAAATCATTGATACCAATATCAAGGCCAATCTTCTGATCTGTCAGGCGCTCATTCCGGCCATGGCAGACCGGAAGCAAGGCAGCGTTATCTTCGTGACGTCTATTGCCGGGCTTCAAGCCTCTGACGGTCTTGGCATCTACGGGATGAGCAAGGCCGCCGAGGCGGCTCTGATGCGCAACCTGGCAGCAGAGCATGGGCCATCGGGCGTGCGCGTGAATTGCATCGCACCGGGCCTTGTGAAGACCGATTTTGCACGGGCGCTATGGGAGGATGCGGAAAAATTGGCGAAAACCACCTCCGCCTATCCGTTGCGTCGCATGGGCACGCCGGATGAAATCGCGGGCACAGCCGTTTGGCTGGCCTCGCCCGCAGGCGGGTTCGTCACGGGCCAGACCATTGTTGTGGATGGCGGCGTGAGCATCGTGGGAAAACGCGCCTGAACACTACCCGCGGTGAAGTGCCCCTGAGGCGTCAAAGGACCATCCGCTGTAGGCCGCGCGCAGCGCTTTTTTGTTGGTTTTACCTGTGGCGGTGCGTGGCAAATCGGTTTCGAAAACGATTGCATCCGGGCGCCACCAGCTTTGAACCCTGTCTGCCAAAAACTGGCTCACGTCCTCGGCCAAAAGGTTCGATCCCTCTCGTGCGGAGACAATCAAAAGCGGCCGTTCAGACCATTTCGGGTGCGGCAAACCGATGGCGGCGGCCTCCATCACATCGCTGTGCTGGCACGCGGCCTGCTCCAGTGCCAAGGAACTGATCCATTCACCTCCTGATTTGATGAGATCCTTAAGCCGGTCTTCCACGGTCAGCCGGCCCAGATCATCCAGTGACACGATATCGCCGGTGCGAAACCAACCGTCTTCGGTAAAGCTTGTGGCATCGGCGGCGGCGTTGTCGAAGTAATGCGAGATCACGAAATGGCCCTTGATCTGCAACTCGCCTGCGGTCTCTTCCCGATCGGCATCCACCCGCAATTCATTCCCAAAAATAGGACGTTGCCGCGCGAGAAGATCCAACTGCGTTTCCGCATCGCCGGCCCAATAATCCGGGCCGTCGCTGCCAAGGCCAAGACCCGTCGTCGTCTCCGTCATGCCGTACCCGGTCTCAACCGCCACGCCATAGTCATCGCGCAGCGCGGCAAGAAGGCTGCGCGGCACCCGCCCGCCGCCAAACCCGATACTCTGCAGGCTGCCGGCATCAAGATTATGCCCACGCAAATGCTCTACCAGGCCCAACCAAACCGTGGGCACGCCGAAACCGCATGTGACGCCATGGGCCTCGATCATTTTGTGCAACGCGGCGCCGGACATGGATTTTCCAGGCAGCACGATTTTGGAGCCTGTCACCATGGCTTGAAACGGTTTGCACCATCCGTTCACATGGTACATCGGAACGCAAAGAAGCGCGCAGGCCCGTGACCCCAAGGGCAGTTTACCCGTCGCCAGCCCGCTCAGCGTGTAGAGCACGGTAGACCGCTGGGAATAGACCACGCCCTTGGGCTCCCCGGTGGTGCCAGAGGTGTAGCACATCGACGAACCTGCCGTTTCGGGGAAGTCCGGCCACGCCTCCAGCGGGGCTGTGTTGGTCACCGTGTCGTCCCACGCGGCATCAAGGGCCACCACATGTTTCAGTTTCGGACATTGCGATGCCAACCCATGCACCCGGTCCACCTGATCGGGGTCCACAAAGGCCACGCGGTTTCCGGCATGGTTGAGGATGTAAACGATTTGCGCATCTGAGTAGCGCGGGTTGACCGTGTGGATCACCGCGCCCAGACCCGGCAGTGCAAAATAGAGTTCCAGATGCGACCGCGTGGTCCAGGCCAGCGTTGCCACCCGTTCGCCCATCGCGACATCATATTGCGTTTGCATGGCCCGCGCGGCCCGGCGGCATCGATCCCCGAAATCCCGAAAGCTTATGGTCTCGGATGTGCCGTCCGCTCCGACCGAAACGATCTCTTGGTAGCCGAAGACCTCCGCCGCATAATCCACGATCTGTGACAAAAGCAGCGGCTTGACCATCATGGTGGAGGCTGCGGTCTGCTGATCTGTCATGGTGCCTTGTTCCTCATGCGCAATGTCAAACGATACCCAAGCGAACTTTCTTTACAAGAAATATTTGTTGCACTATCACGAAACAAACGGGGGACCCGATGCGCACTCCTTTTTCGCTTTCCCATCAGATGGACACCCCAAAGGGCGCCGCGTCCATTTGCACGATCCGTTTTTCGAACCCTCCGGTCAATGCCATGAGCCCAGGACTCCCCGGCGCCCTGATGCAAGCCGTTGAAAACGCCCTCCAGCACGGGGCCAATGCCATTTTGCTGGTGCCGGGCGGCACGGGCGTGCTGGCGGGTGCGGATATTTCGATGCAAGGGAAGGCCTGGCCTGACGGTGAGCCGCTCATGTCTGACTTGATCGCTGCCTTGGATGCTTGTCCGGTGCCGACGGCCATTTGGGTGCGCGGGTCTGCCTTGGGCGGCGGGTTGGAGATTGCGTTGGCGTGCCGTTGGCGATTGGCCGCACCTGGGACGAAACTGGGCCAGCCGGAGGTCAATCTTGGCATTCCGCCCGGTGCGGGCGGCACACAGCGCCTGCCGCGCGTGATAGGTGCGAAGGCGGCTCTTGATATGATCGTGACAGGTAAGTCGGTGACGGCTGAGCAGGCTTATCAGACCGGGTTGATTGACGCAGTCGTCGCCGAGGAAGAGGACGCGCTGAATATGCTGACAGGTGAAATCGCAGCAGATCGCATTCCCATGCCAGTGGGCGAACGGCCCGTAGAAGATGCGGCGGATGATGTGTTCGACATCGCGCGCACCCTTGCTGCCCGTCGCCGTCGCGGAGAGGACGCGCCATTGGAGGCCATCACAGCGATTGAGGCGGCCCGGCGTTTGCCTTTGCCCGAAGGGCTCAAGGTCGAACGCGCCGCCTATGAACGCTTGGTGCAAGCGCCTCAGGCCGCAGCGATGCGCCATTTGTTTTTTGCTGAGCGACGCGCGCTAAAGGGTCATGTGGGAGCCTCTGTCGCTGCGCATCCCGTGCAGCAGGTCGCCGTTCTCGGCGCGGGCACGATGGGTGTGGGCATCGCGCTGGCTTGCCTCATGAGGGGTTTGTCCGTTCACCTTCTGGAACAGGCGCAAGATCCTTTGGACAAGGGCATCGCCCGGATCAGGAAAACGTTACGGGACGCTGTCACCAAAGGTCGCCTGTCACAGGCGCAGGTTGACGACATTCAGACGCATCTGAGCGGATCGACCCAGATGGGCAACCTGGGCACGGCGGATGTGATCATCGAAGCTGTTTTTGAGGATATGGACGCCAAAAAGGCCGTGTTTGCCGAGCTGGCCAAGATGGCAAAGCCCGGGGCGGTGTTGGCATCGAACACCTCTTATCTGGATCTGGATGAGATTGCGCGCGCGGCCGGTCCGCGCAGCCCGGATGTGATTGGGCTGCACTTTTTTAGCCCGGCCAACATCATGCCGTTGCTGGAAGTCGTCCGGGGTGCGCAAACCTCTGACACCGCTTTGGCGACCGCACTGAGCCTGTCCAAGGCGCTTGGCAAAACCGGCATCGTCTCGGCTGTGTGTCACGGCTTCATCGCCAATCGCAGTTTCTCGGCCTATCTGCGCGAGGCGGAGTTCCTGCTGCAAGAAGGGGCCACGCCGGCACAGGTCGATGCCGCCCTTGTGGCGTTTGGATTTCCCATGGGGCCATTTGCCGTGCGCGATCTGGCGGGGCTGGATATCGGTTGGGCCAAGCGCAAATCCACCGCCCACCTGCGCAACCCCGATGAGCGCTACAGCGATGTGGGCGATTTGATCTGCGAGCGTGGCTGGTTCGGTCAGAAGACGGGCCGCGGGTTCTATATTTATCCTCAGGGCAGTCGTCAGGGCGCGCCAGATCCGGAGGTGCAGGCGATCATTGAAAGCTCCGCCAAGGCCGCAGGCATCGCGCCCCGCGACATCTCAGACGACGAGATCATTGAGCGGTGCCTCTTCGCCGTGGTCAATGAGGGTGCGCGGATCGTGGAGGAAGGCATTGCCAAACGCGCCTCCGATGTGGATGTGGCCTGGGTCAATGGCTACGGGTTTCCACGCTGGCGGGGGGGGCCGATGTATTGGGCGGAAACACTGGGATTGTCCCACGTCCTCAACCGGATCAAAGCCTTCGATCAGGCGCATGATTTTTGGGCGCCCTCATCCTGCCTTGAAGGCCTGGTCAAAACTGGCTCGCGTTTTGCTGAGTGGGAGGCCCAAAACACATGACCCGGCGCGAAGCAGTCATCGTTTCAACCGCACGCACGCCGATTGCCAAGGCATTTCGCGGGGCGTTCAACGCAACCCATCCGGCGACATTGGGCGGGCATGCGATCCAGCACGCGGTGGCGCGCGCCGGGGTGGATCCCGCGCGCGTCGAAGATGTGATCATGGGCTGCGGCATGGCCGAGGGGTTTTGCGGCTTCAACATTGCCCGCATGTCTGCTCTGCGGGGCGGTGTGCCGGTGGGGGCAGGTGGGCTCGTGGTGTCGCGCCATTGCGCCTCCGGGTTGCAGGCCATCGCGACGGCCGCCCAGCAGATCGTGATGGAGGGCGCACCTGTCATGCTCGCCGGTGGGATTGAGCACATCACGCTTGTCCAGAATGCCCGCAATCAAGGCTACAAGGATGAGCCGTGGATCGCCGCGAACGCGCCCGATCTCTTTATGTCCATGCTGGACACCGCAGAGGTGGTGGCCGAACGCTACGCCGTTTCGCGGCAGGCACAAGATGACTATGCCCTGCAAAGCCAACAGCGCACGGCGGCGGCACAAGAGGCAGGTCGGTTTGACGATGAGATCGTGCCGCTCACCACGGTGAAGGATGCCAAAGACAAGGCGACGGGCGAGGTCTCTCAAGAAGAGGTCACATTGACCAAGGACGAAGGCAACCGACCCTCGACCACCTTAGACAATCTACGCGCTCTGCCCCCGGTGAAGGGCGATGGGTTCACCATCACGGCGGGCAATGCCAGCCAGCTCTCGGATGGTGCGTCAGCCTGCGTGTTGATGGAGGCGCGCGAGGCGGAGCGTGAAGGGCTGGAGCCTTTGGGCATCTATCGCGGGATGGTTGTCGCGGGGCTTGCACCGGATGAAATGGGCATTGGGCCTGTGCTCGCCGTGCCGCGGTTGTTGGAGCGGCATGGCCTGACGGTTGATGATATTGACCTTTGGGAACTTAATGAGGCCTTCGCCGTGCAGACCGTCTATTGCCGCGATACGCTCGGCATCCCGAATGATCGGTTGAACGTGAATGGAGGTGCGATTTCGGTGGGCCATCCCTACGGCATGAGTGGCGCTCGTCTGACGGGGCATGCCCTGATCGAAGGCCAGCGGCGCGGTGCGAAATACGCGGTTGTGACAATGTGCATCGGGGGCGGGCAAGGGGCTGCCGCGCTCTTTCAGTTGCGCTAGGCTCCTCCCATGGCCCGCGATCCACGCTACGATATCCTGTTTGAGCCGATCCAGATCGGCCCGGTCACTGCGCCCAATCGGTTCTATCAAGCTCCGCATGCCACGGGCATGGGCTACACTTGGCCCAACCACGCCCGTGCCTATCGCGCCATGAAGGCCGAAGGCGGGTGGGGCGTGATCAATACCGAAGAATGCATGATCCATCCCTCGTCCGATCACATGGCATCCCCCCATATGCGGCTGTGGAGTGATGACGACATCCCCGCCATGGTCGCCCAGGCCGAGGCGGTGCATGCCCATGGCGCGCTGTTTGGGGTGGAGTTGGCCCATGCCGGGCGCATGGCCGCCAATCGCCTGACCCGCGAGAGGCCATTGGCGCCGTCGCTTTTGCCTTATGCGGGGTTCGGGCCTTACGTGGCCAAACCCATGGACAAGGCCGATATCGCGGCCTTCCGAGGCTGGCACAAGGACGCAGCCGAGCGCGCGATCAAGGCGGGCGCGGATATCGTCTATGTTTATGCCGCCCATGATCTGTCCTTGCCCATGCAATTCCTCCTGCCGCGCTACAACCAGCGCACGGATGAATATGGCGGGCCGCTGGTCAACCGCATGCGCCTCTTGCGCGAGGTGTTGGAAGACACGCGCGAGGTGGCCGAGGGCCGCGCGGCCGTTGCTTTGCGCTTTGCCGTGGATGAGATGGCGGGCCCTGATGGCCTGCAGCATGACGGGGAGGCGCCAGAGGTGATCGCGGCCCTGGCGGAGATGCCAGACCTGTGGGACGTGAATGTCTCGGACTGGTCCAACGATTCCGGGATGTCGCGGTTTTTTGAGGAAGGGTATCAGGACCCCTACACCGCCTTTGTCAAAACGCTGACGACCAAACCGGTTGTTGGCGTGGGGCGCTATACCTCGCCGGATCGCATGGTTTCTTTGCTGCGCAAGGGTCATCTGGATCTGATCGGGGCCGCGCGGCCCACCATCGCCGATCCATTCCTGCCCAACAAAATCAAAGAGGGCCGGATCGACGACATCCGCGAATGCATTGGCTGCAACATGTGCACCACCAATGTGCTGCTGGGCGCACCCATCCGATGCACGCAAAACCCAACCATCGGGGCGGAGTGGTCCCGTGGCTGGCACCCGGAAGTGATCACCGCCGCCACCGCGCGCGAAACGGTTCTGGTGATAGGTGGTGGCCCTGCTGGTCTTGAGGCGGCGCTCACGCTGGCGCGGAAGGGACACGAGGTGATGCTGTCGGATGCATCCCAGGAGTTGGGCGGACGCGTGATACTGGAAAGCGGGCTCCCGGGTCTTTCAGCTTGGCGGCGCGTGGCCGATTACCGGGTGTATCAGTTGAGCCAGATGCCCAATGTGCAACTCTTCCCCGGTCAACGCCTGAGTGCCACAGACGTCCTTGAGATGGGCATTCCCCATGTGGCCGTGGCCGAAGGGGCGACGTGGCGGCGCACCGGGGAAGGCCGGGTCAACATGGCCCCCATTGCTGGCTGGAACCAAGCGCATGTCTATTCCAGCAGTGATGTGATGGCGGGGGCGAAGCTGAGTGGTGATGTCTTCGTGTTTGATGACGAACATTACTACATGGGCAGCGTCATCGCCGAGAAGTTGGCGCGCGATGGCTGTTCTGTGACGCTGGTCACGCCCGCGGCGGAGCTGGGATCTTGGAGCAAATTTACCTTGGAATTTCAGCATGTTCAGGCGCGCATGGCCGCGCTTGGGGTGACCATAAAACCCAGCCGAAACATTGCACGGATCACCCAAGGCGGCGCGATCCTGCGCGCGAATTTCACCGGTGAAGAAGAACAGATTGACGAGGCGAGCATCGTCATGGTCACCTCCGCTGCCCCAAACACCGTTCTGCGCGACGCACTGGAGCCTCAGCGTGGAACCTTCGCGGAGGCGGGCATCGAAAGCCTGTCTTACATCGGGGATTGCGTGGCGCCGGGCCCGATTGCGCAGGCTGTCCATGACGGACATCTCTTCGCGCGAGATTTCGGCACCACGAACGCCGCGCCATTGCGCGTAGAACCCATAGGTCAGACGATCCCATGACCCAACTCATTGATCGCAAGACGATAGATTTCCTCCTTTTTGATCTGTTTGAGGCCGAGGCGCTTTGCGATGCCGGGCTGTACGATCACCATGACCGCACAACTCTCACCGCCGCACTCGATCTGGCGCAAACGTTGTCGGAGGAACATCTTTGGCCGCATGCCGCGCTCAGCGATGCCCAAGAGCCCGAGTTGGTCGAGGGTGAGGTGCGCATCCTGCCAGAGGCCAAGGCGGCGCTGGATCAGCTGCGCCAGGCCGGTTTTTTTGCAGCCCATGCAGGGACTTATGAGGGGGGCATGCAACTGCCTGTCGTGGTCAACCATGCCTGTAATGGGATGATGAAAGGCACGAACCCCGCGACCCATGCCTATATGGCGCTGACCCGGGCGGCGGGCAATTTGTTGGCGGTGCATGGAACCGAGGCGCAGAAACGCCAATACTTGGGCCCGATGCTGGAGGGGCGTTTCTTTGGCACCATGTGCCTGTCAGAACCAGATGCGGGTTCATCGCTTTCTGATCTGCGCACGCGGGCAGAGCCTTGCGGCGATGGCACCTATCAGATCACCGGCACCAAAATGTGGATCAGCGGGGGCGATCATGATGCCGCTGAGAACATTGTGCATCTGGTGCTGGCGCGTCTGCCGGATCAGCCGCCGGGGGTGAAAGGTATCTCTCTTTTTGCCGTGCCGAAATTCCATGTGGGCGAGGATTCTCAGCCAAACGTACAAAATGGGGTAAGCGTGGCAGGGCTGAATCACAAAATGGGGTATCGTGGCACGTCCAATTGCCTGCTGAATTTCAGCGAGACGACACCCGCGATCGGGACCATGGTCGGCCAGCCGAACGAAGGCCTTGCCGCGATGTTTCACATGATGAATGAAGCCCGGATCAGCGTCGGCATCGGCGGGGCGATGTTGGCGTCGGTCGCCTATCGTTATGCGCTGGGATACGCGCAAGACCGGCGGCAGGGGCGGCGGCTCGACAATCGTGATCCGATGTCTCCGCAGGTTCACCTTGCGGACCACCTGGATGTTCGACGTATGCTCTTGCGGCAGAAGGCGCTGTCAGAAGGCGGTCTTGCGCTTTGTCTATATGCGGGCACGCTGGTGGACCGCCGCCGTTTGTCGACGGATGCAGAGGACGGTGCGCGCTTGGATCGGCTGCTTGACCTGCTGACACCTGTTGTGAAGGCATGGCCATCGGAGTTTGGGCTGGAGGCCAACCGCGACGCGATCCAGGTGTTGGGCGGCTATGGCTACACGCGGGATTTCCCGGTGGAGCGTCTTTACCGCGACAACCGCCTCAACATGATCCACGAGGGCACCAACGGCATTCAGGCGCTGGACCTTTTGGGACGAAAAGTGCTGGGGCCCGGGCGCGGCAATCTGGACCTCCTTTTTGCCGAGATGGAACACACCCTCAGGGATGCCCGATCATGCGGGGCCCTGACGCAGATGTGCACAAGGTTGGATGCATTTGAAAATCAGATCGCGCAGGCCGCCGCCGTGATCGAGGCCAATATGGACACCGCTGGCAAGGTCCGCGCGCTGGGCAATGCCACACCGTTTCTCAACGCCTTTGGTCATTTTGTGGTGGCGTGGCTGTTGCTGCGATCAGCCTATGCCGCGCAGCAGGCCGACGTGGACGCGGATTTTTCGGATGGCAAACGCGCGGCTTGTCAGTACTTTTTCGATTATGAATTGCCGCAAGCGGAGGTCTGGCTTCGGACCGCGTGTCGGGACGCTTCGTTTCTCGATTCTGTCACAGTGGCATCGCTTTGACGCAAAAATCCATAAATCTGGATCAAAATTCACTGCCTCTAGATCAGCAATATGCTGATTTAGAACGCAAATTTTGATACTCTTTATCAGATTGAACGGAATTCGCTTTAGATCGTGTCGTTATCCTGTTGGATCAGCACGGCGAGGTATTGCGCGGGGCCTTCCTTGATCTCTTCTGGCCCGTGCGATGTGCGCCCGTCGAAAATCAACGCGTCCCCTTGCGACAGCTCCAGCACCCGCGTTCCGTAGCGGTAGGTGAAAGTGCCGCTGAGCACATACACGAATTCCGTCGCGCGGTTGCTGAAACTCGCGCGTTGCGGCCCATCCTCATTCAGAGTGATGAGGTACGGTTGCAGCGATTGCACTTGGCCGGTGTTGTTCGACAAAAGCTCGAACACATGTCCGCCGCTTTTGCCCGGGCGTTCGGTGATCAGACCTTTGCCCTTGGGGATTTGCACCAGAAACCCCTCATCCTTGTAACCTTGAAAGAGCCAGGAAACAGACACCCCCAAGGCCGTCGCGATGGCCTCCAATGAGCTGAGCGAAGGCGACACATGTGCCGTTTCAACCTTTGAGAGGTTGGACATCGAAATGCCCGAGGCCGCCGACAAATCAGAGATCGTCATGCCCAGAAACCGGCGGCGTTCGCGCACTTGCATACCGACAAA
Source organism: Pseudomonadota bacterium (assembly GCA_039030635.1). GTDB lineage: Bacteria > Pseudomonadota > Alphaproteobacteria > Rhodobacterales > Rhodobacteraceae > Roseovarius. The sequence continues at coordinate 678 of JBCCDT010000060.1, read as the reverse complement.
TTTCAAAAGCTGTGGTTCGTCCCCGTCGTTGGACGCAACATCGGAGGGACCTTCGCCCGCTTGTGCCATTGGTCGCGCCCTCCGCTGTGATGTGAGGATTATTAGGCATGCGCCCAAAGGATTGCAAATCTCTGGGGGTATGCGTGGTTCGGTTCTGCGGAAGCTTATGTAAATTCGAACAAAAACCTAAAGCTGGTTGGCCGCCAAGCCCTCGTTTGGGGATTGCGGCAAATACCCTTTAGATAAGCAGTGATGTGGCATCGCGATCTGGGGCAAACATCAGTTTTGGGCTGGAATTGAACCGAAATGGCGCGAAAATCCATGCATTTGCTGCGCAGAACGGACGGCTGTTCAGTCCATGGCCTCAGAAATGAAAAACCCCCGAGGCGGGGCCGCAGGGGTATCTCAATCGTATTCTATGTGGCGAAAGCTCAGAGGAGCCCTTCGCGCTGCGCTTTTTTGCGCGCCAGCTTGCGGGCACGGCGAATGGCCTCGGCCTTTTCGCGGGCACGCTTCTCAGACGGTTTTTCGAAATGTTGCCGAAGCTTCATTTCCCGAAACACGCCTTCGCGCTGCAGCTTCTTTTTCAGGGCACGAAGCGCCTGATCGACATTGTTGTCGCGAACACTGACCTGCATGTGGTGTCACCACCTTTCTAGGTTTGAGTTGCATGAATTG
>JBCCDT010000059.1:0-24103 GCA_039030635.1 Pseudomonadota bacterium | reverse complement strand
TGGTGAACGAAGAACCGGTCGACGCGCTCTCCATGATGGTCCACCGCGACCGCGCCGAAATGCGGGGCCGCGCCATGTGCGAGAAACTCAAGGACCTCATCCCCCGCCACATGTTCAAAATCCCGATCCAAGCGGCCATCGGCGGCAAAGTCATCGCCCGCGAGACGTTATCCGCCTTGCGCAAAGACGTCACAGCCAAATGCTACGGCGGCGACATGACGCGGAAGCGGAAGTTGTTGGACAAGCAGAAGGCGGGGAAGAAAAAGATGCGCCAGTTCGGGAAGGTGGATATTCCGCAGGAGGCGTTTATTTCGGCGCTGAAGATGGATGGGTGAGAAGCAAAATGAAGCAAGCTGTTCACAGCTCAAAAGAGACAGCAAGGTAACGACTGGATAGACCTGCAAGACTAGTTTGCCCAAGTCCCAGGTGAAAAACAGTTAGACTAATCCCAGCGACCTATCGCAGTGTAGTGAATTTCAATCGGTTCTTTTTGACCCGTCCAAACACCAGTTTCTATTTTGAAATCTGCCCCGACAGTATCGACGTTTTCAATGGATAAGACGCCTTCCGGCACGACACTGATTGAAGGCGGTTCGGAGAATGCCGCTGGAAAAGTGACGGTAAAGGTGCCTTTAATTTCTTTGGGTTCAATGCTTATAGCGCCACGGCAGTACTGCGACCCTGATGGATCTCTTGTATATGTTCCATTTGGACCTCCGCCCTTTTCTTTTTTTGGCTTTTCCCGCTCTGTTTTGCGCTGTGCCTCAAGTCTTTGAGCTTTTCGCTTCATTTGAAATGGCGCCCAAGCCAAATTCCATAAAAACAGTAGTAGCAACGCTCCCAAGGCACCCAGAATGGCCGCTTCCCAAAACGGGATCTCTGCGATGACTTCTTCTCGACCTTGATCGAAGTAAAGGTAGCCGAGTCCAATCGCGCCGCCGACGACGACAATGAACAGTGCCTTTACTTGACCGTTTATGGTTTCTCTCAGGGCATGTTGTAGGGCTTTCATACAGATAGAGTGCCAGATAAGTCACTGGAGGTGAAGCAAGGGAAAGTTGCAGTTTCAAAGCACCATCCAACCTCGTAAGCCGGGCTAAACCCCGGCCTACCGACCTACTGGGTCATATCCATACCCGCCTCAAACCGCGCATCCCAATGCACGCTCGAATACGGCCAATCCTCGGGTCGCGCGACCAAACCGTGCTTGACCGGGTTCATCCAACAATACCGCAATTGCATTGAGTAATCGGCCTCATCCCGGATGTGATCCCTGCGGGCCGGGGCTTCGCCCGTTCGTCACTGAAAACGATCCACTGGATCGTTTTCCGGGCGTTCCTCACCCCAAAACCGCCTTTGCCAAATACCGACCTCTCCCTTCTCATGCCGTAGGCCGGGGTTCACCCCGGCAAACCTCCCCGATGTCACCACCGGCAAACACGATGGCGGGCTAAACCCCGCCCTACGGAGGGACGCCGAAAATCGCGCTTTAATGGCATGCCACCGCGTGCTGTACTCCCGATCCCCCGGCGGCATCCGCCACACCGCATGAATGTGATCTGGCAACACGACCATCGCATCCACGCCAAACGGCCGCTGCGCCCGCGTCACGCGCACCGCCTCGCGCAAATGTTCAATCTCATCGACCAACCAAGACGAGCCGCGCCGCGCCAAACCAACCGTGAAAAACACACGCGCACCGGTCACCTTGGGTCGGACATAACAAGACATGCCCCCACCGTGCCCCAATCATGGTTAACGCCGTCTGAACGGCCACCACCACTTGCGCACCTTCACCTCCACAACGGCGGCCAATTCCCCACCTTCCACCACCGGCAACCCCGCCTTCTCCAGCACCTCGCGCTCCATCAACCGGTCCAGCTGCAGCGCTTGGATTTTCTCCCCCGCCTCCGCCAGCGTCTTCGCGCCCAACTCCGAGGGCCCGAACCAATGCCGATGCTTGCGCACCCCATTCACGGAAATATCCTCCACATCCTGCTGCCCTTCGATCCGTTTCAGCTCCGCCATCGACACCACCGCCGCCACCGGTTTGCCATGCCGCGTCAGGATCACCGCCGCGCGCGGGTCCTGGGCCAGCATCACAATTTGGCTGATCTTCTCCCGCGCGACAGAGGTGGAGAACCAATGCGTCGGGCCGGGTCCTGTCTTCGCGCCGGGTTTTTGCTTCGAAAGCATGGGGTGTTCCTTTGTACAAAATGGGTTTTGGCCCTCTCAAAGTGACCCCAAATTGTACGAATCTCCTGAACTCAGCGTGCGCTGCGGCGGGGTGAGTCGGGCACGTTCCCCCGCGCAGAGCCTTCGCACCCGCAGCAATTTGCAATTTTTCCTCACCCCTCCGGGACAAACAGTTATCCACCGGGTATCAATGCTGAACAAAAGGATAATTTTGGGGTTATCCACAGGGATTTCCCCGCAATATCAACCGTTTAATCCACAAAAACTTTCCATGCTGCAGTGCATTTTTCTTGCGCGTTCGCCCAATCCTCATGCACCATCTACGTGTTGGTCAGGATCGTCAGATTGCAGCCAACACGCAAAGACCTGAGAGGTCAGCGCGACGGACACCAAAGCCTCGGCCGCGGTTTCCACATCGGGGGCAACCCCGGTTAGACGCCGATTTCGCTCGTCATCCACGTTGGAGTGGGCTCCCAGAGCTTGGTTCAACCGGTTGATTTGAAAGGGTTTTTGTTGCCAACAGCGTCGGGCCTTCGGGTCAGGCTCTCGCGGCGGTCGCGGGCCTTCGGGCGCGTGGCAACCGGGCGCACTGGCCTTCGGGATGGTGCATTCGGGTGGGCGTCAGGCATGACCCAAACCCTTCGGGGGGCGGATCATGATGCGAGGACCGCGTCTAAGCACCTGACGCCTTTTCAAATTTTGGGCTCGCCCAAAGCGGAACGGGGTCCGTTGCGTCACGCAACAGGACCCCGCCGTCAGTTTTGATGCGACCGCGTCTTGCACCTATGCTCGTGACGTAGCGTGGGATGGGTGCACAATCAACACCATGTTGTAGTTTCTTTCTGCGCGACCCCCAGATACCTGCATTTTCGCCACAGACCCATCATGAGAGCCGTCGTGATTTCGTGAATCCGTGATCCCGTGTTACGCTGCCGGGAATGCAGATCCCTCGACAGGTCTGTCACGCGCCCGAGAGTGGCGGAAATCTCTTCTGCTCTCAACCCACGCGACACGGTCGCACGTCACGCGCATTTGAGGAAACGGGCCTCAGAGCACGGTTAAGGCGCAAGGGTAAACGATAGGTTTGTCGACGGTGCGGCCCCGGTATCGGGGTGGCAGGGCGACGAGTTGCGGGACACGTGGCACGTCGCCCTTTTATTTGAAATCAACGGGTTAGGTGGTGATCTTACCCCAGCCACGCCCGAATGTTCTGTTCAAACTCGCGTGGCTTTTCGGCATGCAACCAGTGCCCGGCACCTGGGATTTTGGCAAATCGGGCCTTTGGAAACAGCTCTTTGATCCGGGGTCTGTGCTCGGGCTGAACGTAGTCTGAGTGCGCACCAGACAGCATCAAGACCTCGCCCTCATACCGAGAGGTGAGGTCGGGAAAGCCCATGATCTCGGGCATCTCCCGTTCCAAAATGTCCAGGTTCAACCGCCAGCGTTTGGCGCTCACATCCAGAGATTGAAGGAAAAACGGCACCAGTTGCGGGTCATCCACCAGCGGGGCCAATAAGTCTGTTGCGTCAGATCGCTTTGATATTGCTGACAAATCCACTGATCGCATGGCGTGAATATATTGAATTTGCGTGTGGGTATACGCCACCGGTGCAATATCCGCGACGATCAACCGGTTGACCAATTCCGGCCGCGTCAGGGCGAGTGTCATCGCGGCTTTGCCCCCCATGGAGTGGCCGAGAACGTCAAACGGTGTGCCAAGATGCGTCAGAACCTCTGCCAGGTCCTCTGCCAGATCAAGGTAGGAATGTGTTTCAAACCAAGGGCTTGCCCCATGATTGCGCATGTCGACGGTCACGACCCGGCGGGTATCGGTCAGCCGTTTGGCGATCACGCCCCAGTTCCGCCCCGACCCGTAAAGGCCATGGGCAATCAAAAGGCCGGGTGCCTCACCTGGGCCAGCATGATCCATGATGTTCAACATGCTCTTTGATAGCGCTGGCGTCGGGTGCTGACCAGTGATCTTGAGCTTGCGCGCCAGGACCGTTACATCAAAGCGATGACCGATCGCCGACATTTTGACAAAAAGCTCAACGTGTTAAACGCTGGCCTGACCTCCAAACTGGGTCTGGGCAGGCGAAGTCACGCAACCGGCAATTTGCGGCGCGCGCGGCATCAGTTGCCGTGGCATATGCGGGCGGAAGCCGACAAGATCTTGCGCGCGGAAGAGGCGCTGACCCACCCGAAACTGGCGCGGATTGCCAATACCGGCGCGTTGGATGGATCCTTCAAAAAGATCAATTCTCATTTGAAAACCATAGACTTAGCCGATCAAAAGCGTGGCGCGCGGATCAATTTGGCCGCGGGTGTGGTGTTCAACCTGATACTGATTGTGGTGGTCTGTCTGGGGATTCTGGCCTGGCAAGATCTGATCTGACCAAAGGCTCTGGGCTCAACGCGTGGCGCACGACCACGGTGACGGTCACGAACGACACGTAAAGCAGCAAGTACCACGAGCCAAGTTTGCCAAGGGAGACAAGCTCAAGCCGCGCCTGGCCCGAGTAAAGCCAGGTGCCGGTCATGGTGCCAATATTCTCGGCGATCCACAGGAAAATAGAGGATAGAAAGGCCGCCACAGGCAGCGGCATCCAGTAAAAGCGGTCACCGATCCGGTACCAAATACGGGTGCGCAGGAACAACAGGACCGTCCCGGCAAAAAGGGCCGCGCGGATGTCGGGGACAAAATGGTGAGCGAAGAAATTGACGTAGATGCCCACGGCCAACAGATATGTCATCCACATGGCCGGATAGGGCGCGAACCGCATGTCAAAAACGCGGATCGCGCGGGCCATGAAACTGCCGACGCTGGCATACATGAAGCCGGAAAAAAGCGGCACGTCCAGAACCTTGAAAAGCCCTGCCTCAGGGTAGCTCCAAGATCCGGCATGGACCTTGAACCACTCCATCGCCGTGCCTGTGAGGTGGAACAAAAGGATCACGCGGGCCTCTTCCCACGTTTCCAGTTTGAGCCATAAAAACAAGGCTTGCAGCGCCAATGCGATAAGCAAAAGCGCATCATATCGATGCATCGGCAGGCTGTCTGACCAGATCGCCTTGGTCCCGATGATCGCCAAGAGCAGAGAGATCCCAAAGAGCCCCGCCCATCCCATTTTCAGCACGAACATCACCAGTTCGGCGGCCCAATGGGGCAGGCGGTCGCGCATCCAGTCGCCAAGACGGCGTTCGATAATCCGGGTATTTGTCATGGGCCCATTAAAAAAGGCGGCGCCGGGATGTCCAGCGCCGCCTTTGGAAATTCTGCGTCAGGGTCAGAGGTTGTGGTAAAGCGGGAAGCGCGCGCAGAGCTCTGCCACTTCGCCTTTGACCTTCTCTTCCACGGCGCTGTTGCCGTCCGCGCCATTGGCGGCCAGGCCATCGACCACCTCGACGATCCAATCAGCGACCTGGCGGAACTCTTCCTCGCCGAACCCGCGCGTTGTGGCGGCGGGGGAACCGAGGCGAATGCCAGACGTGACCATCGGCTTTTCAGGGTCAAAAGGCACACCGTTCTTGTTGCAAGTGATATGCGCACGGCCCAGCGATTTCTCGGTGTCGTTGCCCTTCACGCCTTTGGGGCGCAAATCCACGAGCATCACATGAGTGTCGGTGCCATGGGTCACCGTGTCGAGCCCGCCGGCGATCAACTGATCACTCAGTGCCTGGGCATTCTTGATAACCTGTTGAATATACGTCTTGAATTCCGGCTGAAGCGCTTCACCAAAGGCCACGGCCTTGGCCGCGATAACATGCATCAACGGGCCGCCCTGAATGCCGGGGAAAATGGCCGAGTTGAATTTCTTCGCCATCGCCTCGTCATTGGTGAGGATCATGCCGCCGCGCGGACCGCGCAGAGTTTTGTGCGTGGTGGTCGTGGCTACATGCACATGCGGGAAGGGGTTGGGATACTCGCCCGCCGCAATCAGACCCGCGAAATGCGCCACATCGGCAAGGACATAAGCCCCAACTTCATCGGCAATCTCACGAATGCGCGCGAAATCAATCACGCGCGGAATGGCGGAGCCACCGGCGATGATCATCTGCGGCTTGTGCTCTTTGGCGAGCGCTTCGATCTGGTCGTAATCGATCATGTTGTCTTCGCGGCGCACACCATACTGAACCGCGTTGAACCATTTGCCCGATTGGTTGGGCGCGGCACCGTGGGTCAGGTGACCACCGGCATCTAGCGACATGCCCAGGATCGTGTCACCGGGCTTCAGAAGCGCTTGAAACACACCTTGGTTGGCCTGGCTGCCAGAGTTCGGCTGAACATTGGCGAAATCGCAATTGAAGAGCTTTTTGGCGCGCTCAATTGCCAGATCCTCGGCCAGGTCGACAAAGTGACACCCACCGTAGTAGCGACGGCCCGGATAGCCTTCGGCATATTTGTTGGTCATGACGGAGCCTTGCGCCTCCATCACGGCGGCGGAGACGATATTTTCCGATGCGATGAGTTCGATCTCATCGCGCTGGCGGCCAAGCTCTGATTCGACCGCGGCCGCAATCTCTGGGTCGCGTGCTGCAAGGGAATCGGTGAAAAATGCTTTGTTATTCGAAGTGATCTGTCCGTCGTGCGCCATTTCCGTAGCTCCTGAGTGTCCCCTGTGGGTTCGATTGACGTTTTTTCCTATAGGAAACATAGGGCGATTGAAACGGTGTAAAGCGACAAAAGCGCTTGCAGGACCGCCACCGGATGCGTCAGACAAGTTAGACGGCGTGAAAATGCCGGGATTTGAAGCAGATAAGGTGGCCCAAGCCGTGGCACAGCACCGCAAAATTGCCTTTGTGGCCAGCGATGTGGAGATCGCACAGACTGCGCGCAAGGACCTGATGGCGCGGTTTGGAGAGGTCGCAGAGCCTGATGCGGATGTGATCGTGGCGCTTGGCGGGGACGGGTTCATGCTGTCGACGCTGCACCGGGTGCAGGGCATGGATATCCCGGTTTACGGCATGAACCGGGGCACTGTCGGCTTCTTGATGAATGAGTTTAGCGAGGACGACCTGCTGGAGCGCTTGGATGCCGCCGGCGAAGAAGTTGTGAACCCGCTCGCGATGCGGGCCGAGGATGTCAGCGGTCAAGTGCATGACGCCCTTGCGATCAACGAGGTCTCTTTGCTGCGGATGGGGCCGCAGGCCGCGAAACTGAAGATCAGCATTGATGGTCGGTCGCGGCTGGAAGAGCTGGTTTGTGATGGCGCGCTCGTGGCCACGCCAGCGGGTTCGACAGCCTATAACTATTCCGCGCATGGGCCGATCCTGCCGATCGGTGCGGATGTGCTGGCGTTGACGGCGGTGGCGGCGTTTCGCCCGCGGCGGTGGCGGGGTGCGCTTTTGCCGAAAGGCGCGAAGGTGCGGTTTGACGTGTTGAACCCGTCCAAGCGCCCGGTGATGGCCGATGCGCATTCTGCGTCTGTCCAGAATGTCTTGTGGGTTGAGGTCCGCTCTGAGCCGACGATTCGGCACCGGATCCTGTTTGACCCGGGCCACGGGCTCGAAGAGCGTCTTATTCGCGAACAGTTCGAGTAGGGCGCATTTTCTTCGAAGAAAATGCATAAGAAAATTTGAATTTTTCTGCGCAGAATTTTTGAAAATTCTGTAGCCGATCCAAGCATAAATCCTTGTAAAAAATAACTATTTATCACCTTGTTATCAGATAACAGGTCTGCGGTATCGCATGTCAGAGCGCCGTTATTGCCTGTCTGATGCCCCCCGCCCCAATTTCATCTCAGCCACCGTGCCAAGCCACAAGGCAAAGCGCATCAGGGGGGCGAAGACCGCGAAAACCAAAGCCTCGAAAGGACAAGGCCCATGACCATGTTTTCCATCAACGGACTGAAATCCGCCGCACTGTCTGTGCTGATCATCACCGGCGCTGCCACGGCCTCTCACGCAGATAGCAACCGCATCTCGATCCAGCAGTTTGGCAATCTGCACAGCCTTGGCATCGGCCAGAACGGTCAAGCCAACCGGCTGAGCATCATTCAGCGCGGCCAAAGCAACCTGTCGGTGCAGATGCAGGATGGGCGGCGCAACTCAACCACGATCAACCAGGCGGGGCGTCTCAATGATGCCTTCACCAACCAAAACGGTCGCCGCAACACCACCGTGGTGGGTCAGCAAGGCCGGGGGCATTCCGCCACCACCACGCAAGCCGGGCGCAACAACATCCTCGGCGTCGCGCAGTTTGGCCGCAACAACAACGCCAATGTCGATCAGGTCGGTCGCAACAACGCCGTGGGCGTGATCCAGGCGGGCAATGGCAACCGCGCCACCACGCGCCAATCGGGTCGCGGCAACGTTGTCGTGATCGTGCAGGATTGAGGCAGTTCGGTACTCAGTGAACGCCTCGAGCACAGGGCGCGGCACTCCCTCTGCCGCGCCCACCCTCCCCGAAGGAAAGGAGATCTTCCCATGTTTCAGCTTTCAACCGCCGCTCTCATCTGTCTGTCTGGCGCCGCCGTCGTGAGCCTCGCGGCCTTTGACGGCCGCTCAGACGCCCATCAGGTGCATGTGGAACCGGCCCATGGGCTGCGCTGCGCCGTCATCACCCGCGATCTGGGCGATGCCGTGGAAATCTCTGGCAAGATCACGTCTGACCATGCCGTGCAGGGGGATTATGCCCTGACCATTCGCAAGGCCTCTGGCGCGGGGCAGGCGATCATCGATCAAACGGGTGCGTTTTCCGTGGCTTCCGGGCGCACAACCACGCTGGGCCAGGCGACGCTGGGCGGCTCTTCGGGGTCTTACAAGGCAGAGCTGAAGCTGACCGTGAAAGGCCAACACCTGCGCTGCCTTGGCGCGGGCACCCAAACCGACATCTAACATCTTTCAGAATCTAATGGAGACACCCATGACCTTCTTCAAAACATCTCTTCTCGCGGCCACAGCGGCGCTCGGCCTTGCTCAGGGCGCAGCAGCTGGCGATTACCTTGGCCTTTACGATCACAGACCCGGCCAGAGCATTGAAAACCAAGGGCTCGACCTCAACAGGTTGCACGGATTGGTGGAGGTTCAACGCGTCTATGATCGCCGGACCGGGCGCGGGTTCACCTCCGTCATTCAGCGCGGTCGCAACAACAGCGCGGGTATCGCGCAATCTGGTCGCAACAACGACGCGCGCGTCTTTCAGCGCGGCAACAACACCAACGTCGTTGTCAATCAAAACGGCAACAACAATATCAGCAACGTGCTGATCTTTGGGATCCGGTAAGCCCGGGCTTTGGATTTCGGCCTCGGCGCAGGCGCTTGTTGATGCCGAAACCTGTTGATGAGTGCCCATGGTGCCGGTGGGGCGGTCGCTTTAGGCCTTGGCGTAGCCGATGGTCTGAAGCGCCGCCTTTATTTCATCCAGGATCACCGGGTCATCAATGGTCGCGGGCATTTTGAACGCTTCGCTATCGGCAATCTTGACCATGGTCGCGCGCAGGATCTTGCCCGAACGGGTCTTGGGCAGACGATCCACCACAAGCGCCAGCTTGAATGCCGCCACGGGCCCGATCCGATCCCGCACCAGTTTCACGCATTCGGTCGCAATCTCATCATGCGGGCGGTTCACCCCTTTGGACAAACACACGAAACCCACCGGCAGCTGCCCTTTGAGGGCGTCCGTCACACCGATGACGGCGCATTCGGCCACATCGGGGTGGGCGGCGAGCACCTCTTCCATGCCGCCGGTCGACAGACGGTGCCCGGCCACATTGATCACGTCGTCGGTGCGCGCCATGATGTAGAGATATCCGTCTTCATCAATCATGCCCGCATCGCCGGTCTCATAATAGCCGGGGAAGGTGTTCAGGTAGCTTTTGACAAACCGGTCCTCGGCGTTCCACAGATTGGGCAGGGTGCCGGGCGGCAGCGGAAGCTTGATCGCGATCGCGCCCAATTCATTGGCGCCCAGTTGGTGCCCTTCATCATTGAGGATTTGCACGTCATAGCCGGGCATCGCCACGGTGGGGGAGCCGATCTTGACCGGAAGCGCCTCAATCCCTGCGGGGTTGCCCGCGATGGTATAGCCGGTCTCAGTTTGCCACCAGTGATCATAGACCGGCACGCCCATCACGCGCTGCGCCCATTCGATCGTATCCGGGTCCGCGCGTTCGCCCGCCAGGTAAAGCGCGCGCAGGCAGGAAATATCGTAGTCCTTGATCAGTTCACCCTTGGGGTCATCGCGTTTGATCGCGCGAAAGGCCGTGGGCGCGGTGAAGAAACTGCGCACATTATGCTCTGAGATCACCCGCCAGAAGGTGCCGGCATCGGGCGTGCCCACGGGCTTGCCCTCAAAGACAATCGTCGTGTTGCCGTGGATCAGCGGCGCATAGCAGATGTAGCTGTGGCCCACGACCCACCCCACGTCAGAGGCTGCCCAGAACACATCACCCGGGTCCACGTTGTAGATGTTTTTCATGGTCCAGTTGAGCGCCACCAGATGGCCCGCAGTTGGGCGGATCACGCCTTTGGGTGCGCCTGTCGTGCCGGACGTGTAAAGAATGTAGGCCGGATGATTGCCATCGACGGGCACGCAGTCGGCGGGTGTGACCCCTTCTTGGACGGCGTACCAATCATGATCACGACCTTCGACCAGGTCGATCGGGTGCTCTTCGCGCTGCAAGATGACGCAGAAATCCGGCTTGTGATTGGCTTGTTCGATGGCCCCATCAAGCAAAGGTTTGTATTCCACCACGCGGCCGGGCTCGAGCCCGCATGAAGCCGCGATGATCGCCTTGGGGGTCGCGTCATTGATGCGCACGGCCAACTCATTGGCGGCAAAGCCACCAAAGACGACCGAATGGATTGCCCCGATCCGTGCGCAGGCCAACATGGCCTCAAGCGCTTCAGGCACCATCGGCATGTAGATGATCACCCGGTCACCCATTTCAACGCCCTGCGCCTGCAAGGCCCCGGCCAGGTTCGCCACCCGAGTTTGCAGATCCGCGTAAGAGATGTGATCTTTGCGCCCGGTGATCGGGCTGTCGTAGATAATCGCGGTTTGGTCGCCACGCCCTGCATTCACATGACGGTCAACCGCATTCCAACAGGTGTTGACCTTGGCGTCCACGAACCACTCATAAAGCGGGGCGGCCTCATCAAAGAGCGCTTTGCTCGGTGGCTGCACCCAATCTATCGCGTCGGCGGCCTGCATCCAAAAAGCTTCTGGGTTGGCCATCCAGCCATCGTAGACGTCTTTGTAGGTCATTGGTGTTCTCCGTCCCTTGTCGGCTTTTGTTAAGGGACGGGCAGGGCGGTGGGCAAGTCAGGTCAGACGATTCTTCCGCAAAAACACCAGTTTGTGCACGCCAGGGGGAAAAATTTCCGCCCCGGTCGCGATATCAAACCTCATAGGCCAGGCGCAGACCACCCCAGTGACGCCCGTTCACCATGATGGGGGCCGACAGATCCTTCATGACTTTGAACACGCCGCCGCCCATGTCACGGCGGTAAACCTGAAGCAAAAACGGCTTGGTGCTTTGACCGGCCTTCAGCCCGACGCGATCATCAAAGATGCGCCTGTTGCGGGAATTGCCCGTGTTCCAAGCCACGTCTCTGCCTTGGGGCTTTGAGAACTTTCGGTTATGCGTCGGCAGGTAGCCATCGATATTGACGGCAGCACAGAACACGACACCCGGGGCATGGGCACAGGCCGCTTCTTGAATAGGCGGCAAAGCAAGATCGGTGAAATGCGTGCAAGGCGCCATGACCTGTTCCGGGTTCGTGCCCTTGATGGGCGTATAGTTGCGGGAAAACAGATCGTCGGTTGTGATCTGCCCCTTCTCGATCGCGGCCTCAAACAGAGCCCCGATTTTCCTGGCATCTTCACGGACCCTCTCAATGAACGGGCTGTCCTCTGTTTTGGCGCCCACATCCACGGTGTCTTGCACCATGCTTTCGGTCTGGTCGATCAAGCTTGTCGTCCGGTCGCGTATCATCGAGACGCGCTTGGACGTGTCCGTGATCGAGGTTTCAATGTCATGGAATGCCTGCTCAAAGGCGCCTGTGGCGGTTTGAACCCGTCCGACCTGATCGATTGCACCGCTTGTCTGGGTGTTGAGACCGTCCATCGCCTGGGCGATCTCTTCCAGCGCCGCGTTCATCTCTTTGTTCCCGGCAATCACGTGATCGGTCTTTTTGCGTGCGGATTGGGATCCCTCAGACAGCCTGCGAATGGTCAGGGTCAATTCCTCGACCGAATCTTGCACCGCTTGAACCGTCGTTGAGGTGGTGTTGGCGAGCTCATTGATGGAACCCGCGATCGTCGCGAACCCAGTGCCCGCCACACCGGCGCGTGCGGCCTCAATCCGGGCGTTGATCGCCAGAAGATGCACTGTCTTGGCGATGTCACGGATGTTTTGGTTGCCTGCTTGCACCTGTTGCAACGCCTCCAGGACGTCATCCATCCGTTCGGTAATCTCCACCACATGATCGACAATATCCGTCGAATACTGGCGCGTGGTCTGCAAGACCTGCGCTGAGGTGTATACGAGGCCTTCCACTTCGGTACTGGCGACGCGCATATCGCTCAGTGATTTGGAAATGGAATGATTGGTATCCACCACCTCATTGGCGTTAGTGCGCGCGTGCGAGAGGGACGCGCGTTGCGCCTGGGACCGAACATCAATGTCATCAATGAAGGCCGCAACCTCAAGGACTTCGCGACCCAGATTGCCGGTGCGATGGGCAATATCGGAAATGAGGATATCGCTCTTGCGCCGGTTGGGATGCGCATATTTGTTGGGATAGGATTCATCTGGTGCGCGCCGACGGTCCCGCGCATCCGTCTCAGGGGGCGATATGGCCGATGCTGTGACAGGGCTATGGTCGTCTGGCATGTGATCCTCGGCTTTAACTTCGGCACGTGGTTTAACCGCCAAAGGTAAAGCTTGAGTTCACAGCGACCGCATCCATCAGCCGTATTGCGTGACCGGTGTCCCCGCGATTGCCGCCAAGTTTAACAAACCGCGCGCGGTGACCCCGGAGGTCGCGATATGCGCTTTGTTGCCCATGCCCATGAGGATCGGTCCTACCTCAAGCCCATTCGCCTTGACCTTGAGAATGTTGCGAACGCCCGAGGCGGCATCGGAGTTTGAGAAAATCAGGATATTTGCGCTGCCGTCCATGCGATTGTCCGGCAGCAACCGGTTCCGCAGGTCCGCGTCAAGTGCCGCGTCCACGTTCATTTCGCCCTCATACACAAAGTCGCGCGGCTGTTGGTCCAGAATGGAAATCGCCTCTCGGAGGCGTTTGCCTGAATCGCTGCCTTGGTTGCCAAACTGCGATTGCGAACAGAACGCCACTTTCGGGTCTATGCCAAAGCGGCGGGCATGACGGGCCGCGCCGATCGCGATCTCTGAGAGTTGCTCAGGCGTGGGGAACACATGGACATGGGTGTCGGCAATGAACAGCGGGCCGTCCTCCATGATCATCAAAGACAGCGATCCATGTGGATAAAGCTGCGCGCATCCGAGAACTTGCTCGACATAGTTGAGGTGCCAGCGATACTCACCAAACAGCCCGCAAATCATCGAATCTGCCTCCTCACGCTGCACCATCACGGCGGCGATCGCCGTGGAATTTGTCCGCATGATCTTTTTGGCAAGATCGGGCGTCACACCACGTCGTTTCATGATCTCGTGATAGCTGCCCCAGTAATCGCGGTAGCGGGGATCGTCCTCTGGGTTGACCACGCTGAAATCTTGCCCTGGCCGCACGTCAAGCCCCATGCGTTTGCACCGCACCTCGATCACCTCTGGCCGACCGATCAAAATGGGTTGTTCGATGGTGGTCTCCAGAATGGTCTGGGTCGCGCGCAGGACGCGATCATCCTCACCTTCGGCAAATACGATCCGGCGCGCAGCCGTGCCAGCGGCCTCAAAGATGGGGCGCATCAGCAGCGCAGATTTGTAGACCGATGCATCGAGTTTTTGGCGATAGGCGTCAAGATCCTCAAGCGGCCTGGTGGCCACGCCGGTTTCCATGGCGGCACCCGCCACGGCGGTGGAAACCACGCCAGACAGACGCGGATCGAACGGCTTGGGGATCAGGTAATCCGCACCAAAGGTCAGCTGTTCGCTTTTGTAGGCCGCAGCCGCCTCCGCACTCGTGGTCTGGCGCGCCAGTTGTGCAATTCCCTCGACACAGGCGATTTCCATCTGGTCATTGATCGTGGTGGCCCCGACATCGAGCGCCCCACGAAAAATAAACGGAAAGCACAGCACGTTATTGACTTGATTGGGAAAATCGCTGCGACCTGTGGCGATGATGGCGTCTGGCGCGACCTCGCGCGCAAGATCGGGCATGATTTCAGGCGTGGGATTGGCGAGGGCAAAGATGATCGGGCGCTTGGCCATTTTGCGCACGTGGTCTTGGCTCAGAACCTTGGGGCCAGATAGGCCGAGGAACAGGTCCGCCCCTTCGATCACGTCATTGAGGGTGCGTAGGTCGGACTTTTGGGCAAACTCCGCTTTTTGCGGGGTCATATCCTCAGTGCGGCCCTCATAGACCAGCCCGTGAATATCGCAAAGCCACACATTCTCGCGCTTCACCCCCAGTTTGAGCAGCAGGTTGAGGCACGCGATCCCGGCAGCACCCCCGCCGGTGGAGACGATTTTGATGTCGGCAAACGCTTTGCCCGCGACCGTCAGCGCGTTATGCGCGGCCGCCCCGACCACGATCGCCGTGCCGTGCTGATCGTCATGGAAGACCGGAATGTTCATGCGCTCCCGACACAGTTTTTCCACGACAAAACAATCCGGGGCCTTGATGTCTTCGAGGTTGATGGCACCAAAGGTCGGTTCCAACGCGCACACGATCTCGGCCAGTTTTTCCGGGTCCTTTTCGTCCACCTCAATGTCAAAGCAATCGATGTTTGCGAATTTCTTGAACAGAACCGCCTTGCCTTCCATCACGGGCTTTGAGGCCAGTGCGCCAATATTGCCAAGCCCCAGAACCGCGCTGCCATTGGTGACCACGGCCACCAGATTGCCGCGCGCGGTATACCGGCTGGCCGCAGAGGCGTCGGCCTTGATCTCAAGGCAGGCCTCTGCCACGCCCGGGGAGTAGGCGCGTGCCAGATCGGCCCCGTTGGCGAGAGGTTTGGTGGCGCGCACCTCAAGTTTTCCCGGCTTGGGAAATTCATGATAATCGAGCGCGTCCTGACGCAAACTGTCGCTTGGTTGATCTGCCATTCCATCCTCCCTCAGAATATAGTTTAGTATTAAACTATTTTTTCGACGACATGCGAACGTTGTTTTGCATGCGCCTGATGGTGCTCGCATAGCTTGCATCTGTGGACCCTGTGGCGCAATCCTTATCATGGTGTAGCAAAAGGGATGCCGATGTCGTCGAAAGAGGAATTGCTGAAAGAGGCCGCGCGCGTGCGGGACAACGCCTATGTGCCTTATTCCAAATTCAAGGTGGGCGCGGCGCTGAAGACGGCAAGCGGTACCATCTATTCCGGCTGCAACGTCGAAAACGTGGCCTACCCGCAAGGTACCTGCGCTGAGGCTGGCGCGATTGCGGCGATGGTTGCGGGCGGTGAGACGGTGATCACGGAGGTGGCTGTGATCGCAGACAGCCCCGACCCGGTGACCCCATGCGGCGGCTGTCGCCAGAAATTGGCCGAGTTTTGCGCCGCCGATGTGCAAATCACCATGGCCACCACCGATGGCAAACAGATCACCTTGACCATGGCGGAGATCCTGCCGGGTGCGTTTGCAACCCATCACATGACCAAAACCTGACCCATGGATGCACGCGCCATCATTGCAGGCTTGCGCGACGGTAAGGGGGCAAGCGGCGCGGCCTTGGCCTGGTTTGCCAATGGACTTGCAGATGGACGGGTCAGTGATGCGCAAGCCGGGGCCTTTGCCATGGCGATTGTGCTCAACGGATTGGGGCCTGAGGGCCGCGCCGATCTGACCCGGGCCATGCGGGACAGTGGGGAGACGCTTCGCTGGGATCTGGATGGACCTGTGATCGACAAGCATTCAACCGGGGGTGTCGGGGATTGCGTGAGCCTTGTACTGGCCCCGGCTTTGGCGGCGTGCGGGGCCTACGTGCCGATGATTTCGGGCCGGGGGCTGGGTCACACGGGTGGCACGCTGGACAAGCTGGAGGCGATACCGGGCCTGCGCACCGGTCTGTCGGATGCAGAGCTCAAACGCGTCTTAGTGCAGGCGGGCTGCGCCATCGCCTCGGCCAGTGATCGCATCGCGCCTGCCGACCGCCGCCTTTATGCCGTGCGGGATGTGACCGCAACGGTCGAGAGCCTTGACCTGATCACCGCCTCTATCCTGTCCAAAAAATTGGCCGCGGGGGTTGAGGGCCTCGTGCTTGACGTGAAAACCGGGTCAGGCGCGTTCATGAAAGATATCGGCGCGGCGCGCGCCTTGGCGCAGGCGTTGGTGGACACCGGCGGCGCGGCGGGATGTACCACGAGCGCTGTGATCTCGGACATGAACCAACCTTTGGCGCCTGCGCTGGGCAACGGATTGGAAGTGGCCGAGGCGCTGCGCGTTTTGACCGGGCAGGGGGATAACAGCCCGCTTGCCCTGCTCAGTGCGGCCTTGGGCGGGTTGGCCTTGATGCAGGCGGGATTGGCGCAAGATCTGGAGGCAGGTACGGCCGCAATCCGCGACGCCATTACGCAGGGACGCGCGGCAGAGCATTTTGGCCGTATGGTGGCGGCGATGGGCGGGCCTGTGCGCTTTGTCGAAAACTTCGCGCGTTTTCTGCCAGAGGCCAATGTTATCCGCGAATTTACCGCAGATCGCGCGGGCGTTGTCTCCGCCATGGACGGTGAAGCGATGGGTCATGCCGTGGTGGCCTTGCGCGGTGGGCGGAAGGTGGAAATCGATGTGATTGATCCCTCGGTTGGCCTGTCTGACATCCTGCCCTTGGGCGCGAAGGTCTCAGCCGGGCAGCCGCTTTTGCGCATTCATGCGGTCCGGTCAGAGCATGCCGATCATGCCGCTGCGCTGTTGGGCCGCGCGATCACGGTGTCGGATACGGCGCCAGAGATCCCACCGTTGATCCATGAAAGGGTCGGGTGATGCCGCGCGCCTTTCTGGTGGTGATGGATTCGGTGGGCATCGGTGGCGCGCCGGATGCAGACAGGTTTTTCAACGCGGGTCAGCCGGATACGGGCGCGAACACGCTGGGCCATATTGCCGAGGCGGTGGGCGGGCTCAATGTGCCCACGCTGGACCGGCTTGGTCTGGGTGCCGCGCTTCGACTGGCCTCAGGCATGGACGCGCCGGGCCTTGGGGCCGCGCCTGAGGGCCTTTGGGGCGCGGCGACAGAGGCCTCTGCAGGCAAAGACACACCCACCGGACATTGGGAGCTTGCGGGCGTAACCTTGCCCTTTGCATGGCATCAGTTTCCAGTGCAGGTGCCCGCCTTTTCCGAAGACCTGATGCAGTTTGTCAGCGCCAAAGCAGGGACCAAAGGCACGTTGGGCAATTGCCATGCGTCCGGCACAGAGATCACGGATCGGCTGGGCGACTCGCATATCAAGACCGGTTGGCCCATCTGCTACACCTCGGTTGACAGCGTGTTTCAGGTGGCCGCCCATGAGGTGCATTTCGACCTTGATCGGCTGCTTACCCTGTGCCGCGATATCGCCCCCCGCCTCCATGAGATGAAGGTGGGCCGCGTGATCGCGCGTCCCTTTGTGGGTGACGCGGACACCGGGTTTCAACGCACCGGAAACCGCCGTGATTTCGCCTGCGCCCCGCCGGGGGAGACCTTGTGCGATTGGGCAAAGGCCGATGGCCGTAAGGTGCATGCGATTGGCAAGATCGGGGATATATTTTCCATGCGCGGCTTGGACCATGTGGACAAAGGCAGTGACGCGGAGTTGATGGGTCACTTGGACTGCGCGATAGAGACCGCGCCGGACGGGTCGCTGACCTTTGCCAACTTTGTCGAGTTTGACGCCCTCTACGGCCACCGCCGCGATGCGAAAGGCTATGCCGCGGCACTTGAACGCTTTGACGCGGGGATCGCGGGTGTGCTGCCCAAGCTGCGCGAAGGGGATCTCTTGCTGCTGACCGCAGATCACGGCAATGACCCCACCTGGATTGGCACGGATCACACGCGCGAACGGGTGCCGGTCTTGGGGACAGGGGCGAGGAGTGGGGAGATCGGGCATGTCGCGTTCGTCGACGTGGCCGCATCCGTGGCGGCACATCTTGGGCTTTCCCAATGTGGCCCGGGGCGCAGTTTCCTTGCGTGAGAGATTGCCCCTCCGGCCCGTTCACGGCTAGGGTCCGGGCAAACAAGATCGGAAAGACAGCCCATGACGGATCACCTCACCATCGTCTCTCACCCGCTCGTGCAGCACAAACTCACCCTGATGCGCAAAAAGGAGACGCCGACGGCCGTGTTCCGCCAGCTTTTGCGCGAGATCAGTCAGTTGCTGGCCTATGAGGTCACCCATGAACTGCCGGTCACGGCGGAGACGATTGAAACCCCGCTGGTGGAGATGCAGGCCCCGGTTCTTGCGGGGCCAAAGCTGGCGCTGATTTCGATTCTGCGGGCGGGCAACGGTTTGCTGGATGGGATGTTGGAATTGATCCCCTCGGCGCGTGTGGGCTTTGTTGGGCTCTACCGTGATCATGAAACGCTGAAACCGGTGCAGTACTACTTCAAAGTGCCTGACCAGTTGGACAAACGGTTGTGCATTGTGGTCGATCCGATGCTGGCCACGGGCAATTCCTCGGCGGCGGCGATTGGTTTGCTGAAGGAGGCCGGGGCCAAAGACATTCGGTTTTTATGCCTTCTCGCGGCCCCTGAAGGCGTCGCACGTATGAAAGAGGCCCACCCGGATGTGCCCGTGGTGACGGCCGCCCTCGATGAGAAGCTCAACGAGGTGGGCTATATTCTGCCGGGGTTGGGTGACGCGGGCGACCGCATGTTTGGCACCAAGTGAGCAAAAGCTGTTTACTCCGAACGGATTATACGGCAGTCTTCGGGTAATAGCTCTGGGGGCGATTATGAAATATTTGAGCGTGTTCGCGGCGGCTGCCATCGCTGCGACTGGCTGGACCGATGGGGTCCATGCACAATCTTCACAGAAAGTCGTACCGGCGGAATTCCCGCCGTCATCCTATGCAGGTCGTCAATATGTCGACAGCAAAGGCTGCGTTTTCATCCGCGCGGGCATCGACAACAACGTGACATGGATCCCGCGTTTGACGCGCGGGCGCCAGCAAGTCTGCGGGTTTCAACCCAGCCTGTCTGCCTCTGCATTGGCCAGTGTGAACGCCCCGCGCGCCACCGCGCCGGCGACGACAACCGCGGCAGCGACACCCGCTCCGGCACCTGCTGCCGCGCCCACACCTGCACCCGCACCTCGGGTTGTTGCCGCGCCCAAACCGGTGCCAACACCTGTCGCCACGCCCGCGCCGGCCAAGCCGAAGCCTGCACCCGCCGTCACAACGGCGCGCGTGTCTGTGCCATCGGCTTGCACCAGCCGCAGCACCCGTGCGCAGCAGTTTCTCGTGTCACGGCGCGACGACATTCGCTGCGGGCCGCAAACTCAACCGCATGTGACGATCAAAGATGGTCCACCGTCGCCGGATGCGACCTATTACACATTCCGCGGTCCTCAGGTGACGACGGGTCAGGTTCGGGTCGCGCCCAAGCATGTTTATCAGGACCAGCTGGCCAGCACCGAAGGTGTGTTTGTTCCAGAAGGGTATGAGGTTGTCTGGGAGGATGACCGCCTGAACACGAAGCGTACGCATCAGACCCTGGCGGGCAATGCCCAGATGAAACAGATCTGGACCAATCGCGTGCCTCGGACACTCAAACCCGGCGCTGTTGGGGGATCGCATGTGTCCTACGCGGCAGGTGGGGTGCCGGATGACGTGGCCCCCGAAGTGTCGCGCGCGGCCAATGTGACCTCGGCTGCGGCCTTGGCCGAAGACACGCGCCGCGCCAGCCATCGCTACGTTCAAATCGGGGCGTTCAGTGATGCCGCCCATGCGCAGCAGACGGCGCAACGTCTGGCCAATAGCGGGTTGCCCACGAAACTGGGCAAACACACGCAAGGCGGCAAAGCCTACACGCTTGTGATTGTCGGCCCCTATAAAACGCAAGGCGCGCTTGATGGTGGCATGGCGCAGGTTCGCGGTCTGGGCTACGCCAACGCGACGCTGAAGCGCTAGGTCGATTGGAAATTTGCCAAAACGCGCCTCCATCCGGGGGCGCGTTTTTTTATGCGCCGCAGATGGCCTGCAATTGCAACCAATCGGCATCATTCATAACGGGCGCGGGCGGTGACGTGGCAAAGGGATCGGCCTCAATGAGGCTCAGCGTCTCTTCCCCGGTGATGTCAACGGCATAGGCATAGGGCGTTGCGCGCAAGGACGCGGCCTCAAATCCCTCAAGCAAGACCTCGTCAGACAGTGGCCTTTTGTCTGCGGTCAGCAGTGTTTCTGCGTAAGCTTCCAATGTGCCCTCGCCCAGAGCGCCTGTCGTCAGCAACCGAAAGCTCGACCAGATCGGGCTGGCCTCCAGCAAATCAATAAGCGGATCTCGCGCCTCGGCGCGCAGACGTTCGGCCACGACAAAACCCGCCACGACATCCGGCTCGGTGTAGTCTTCGACAAGATTGCTGTTGATCAGGATTTTGCCCCCCGGCAGATGCGCGGCGTGGCTGACCCCGTCGCGGAGAACGTGCAACTGCCCGGGAGTGGGATCGCCGGGCAGGCGCATGGCCAGCCGCATCAACACGTCTTGGCCCTCAGGGGCGCTGCATGGCGGGCCGGTGACACGCTGGACCTGTTCAAAAAGCGCGGCCCCGATCTCTGCCCGTTTGACATCGGGCACAATGCTGACGGTGTGCTGGCGAACGGCATCCGGCAACCAGAACACGGCCCCTGCGGTCAACGCCGCACAGAGCGCTGCAATGATGACAAAGCGCAGACGCCCGGGATGCGGGCGGCGGCGTTCGATCACGCTGCGCAGCTTTTCGATGGCGTCGATCATGTCCGCTTCGTCGCCCGACAGCTCAAGCGTTTCGCTGTCGTCGCCTGCAGGGTGGTAAATGGCTGGGCGTTTGCCGGGATTGGCCCGCACAACGGCCGCCAGCGACCAATGGGTCAGCGCGCGGTCCTGCAAGTCTGAGATGACCAGGGTCGCATCGCCGATAGAGGCAATGACATCGACACGCTGCGCCTCGCCGCTGGAGCGCCAAAGACCTGCGGCCTCAATCCTTTGATACTTGTCCAATGCGGTCATTTGGTGACCGTGCCTGTTATGCTCGTTTTGTGCACCTTAGCGGTTTTTCGCTTGCGCGGGAAGGTCGATCAAGTCTCCTCCGCAACAAGCCCGGCCCGGTGGCGCATCCGATCCCGGATCACATAGATCATCGCGCCAAGGAAAAGCACCGCCATGGCATACCAGGTGAGGGCGTAGCTGAGATGGGAATTGCGAAACTGAACCTGGGTCAGGCCACCGCGCGGCCAGCTGCCCTCGGGGCCCGTGTGCTCGGCATCGATCAAATAGGCGGCTGTACGCCCGAGCCCTGCATGGTCTGACAGGGCGACCACATCGCGGGAAAACCAGCGGCCTGCAGCGGGGTCATTTTTTTCCAAAAGCGTGCCGCCCGGCTCTGTCATGCGCAACAGGCCTGTCACGCGGATCGGGCCGCTCGGCGCTGTCCAGGACCGCGCCTCGCTCCCGCTGGGAACAAATCCGCGATTGATCCAGAGGAGGCGCGTGTCCGTCTGAAGCGGTGTCATCAGCCACGCCCCTGGCCCCAGTTCGGTCAGCGCCTTCACCCGTTGTGAGAGGTCATGCATGAAAATGCCCTCCTCGGTCGTGACGCGAAGATAGGCATGATCCTCTGGCGTAACCGTACCGAACGGGGCCTCCACCGGATCGCCAAAGGCGCGGGTTTCAACGGTTTCGATCAGGTCCACTTTCCAGTTGAGCCGCTTCACCTGCCAGGTTCCCAGCGACAGCAGGGTGACGAACACAACAGCCGCCAGCACGAGGATCGTCACATCAACCCAAAGCGGCCTGCGCGGCGTTGCATCCGTTTGCGTCATTGCAGCTGGCGGACCCGCTCAATCGTGTCGTGGGCGGGCATCATGTTTTCATGCAGGTGGAACATCACCCAGATGGAGCCGGCCAGAATGATCACCAAAACGATCGCGGTGAAAAGAAGGGACATGAATTGCCAGCCATCTTCGGCCCCCACAGACACATGCAAGAAGTAATGCACATGCACCAGGATCTGCACCGCGCCGAGACCAAAGATGATCGCGAGCGCCCAGATAAGGCTGATCTCCACCTCGGCCATGACCACGTAAAACGGCACCGCCGTCAGAACGACCGAGAGCAAAAACCCGATGATGTAGGATTTGTAGGACCCGTGGCTGTGGCCGTCATGATGGTCTGTTTCAACGCTCATAGCAGAACTCCGGCGAGGTAGACGAAGGAGAAAACACCGATCCAGATCAGATCGAGGAAGTGCCAGAAGAGGCTCAGGCACATGATGCGGCGTTTGTTTTCGGGGGTAAGGCCGTGCATCCGCACCTGGACCAGCAGCACCACCAGCCAGATCGATCCAGCCGTCACATGCAACCCGTGCGTGCCCACCAAAATCCAGAAGGAGGATAGAAACGCACTGGCCATGGGGGTTGCCCCAAGATGCCAGAGATGGGCGAACTCAAGGTATTCCAGATATAGAAAGCCCAAGCCGAACCCAAGCGTCACAATCAGCCAAAGCGTCATCCCGCGGGCATTGTTTTGCTGCATGTTGATGGCCGCAAAACCATAGGTGATCGACGACAAAAGCAAAAAGCCGGTGGCTAGCGCGATCTTGTCTATCTCGAAAAGGTCAGCCGGGGAGGGGCCTGCAGCGTAGTTTTGGCCCAACACGGCATGCACGGCAAAAAGGATGCCAAAAAGCAGGCAATCGCTCATCAAGTAGAGCCAGAAACCCAGCATCGTCCCGGTTTCATGGGCGTGCTCTTCGTCATGCGCGTGGGCGTCTTCGAACACGTGGAAGTCGTAGTCGACGTCCGAGGTCGCAGGGGCGGGGGCGTTGGTGTCCACGGTGGTCATGGTCTCACTCCGCCGCCTGGGCCGACATCTGGCGACGACCTTCTTCTATGTCGCGCACCTCATCGGCGGGAACGTAGTAATCCCGGTTGTAGTTGAACGTGTGCCCGATGGCCCAAAACAGGGAGGCAAAGAAGCTCAGGAGCGCCAGCCACCAGACATGCCAGATGAGTGCAAAGCCCATGACCGTCATCAGCCCTGCGATCATCACCCCGCTGGAGGTGTAATGCGGCATATGGATGGGCGTGTAACCTGTGGTCGGTTTCTCGTAGCCGTTGCGCTTCATATGGTCCCATGCGTCAAGCTCATAGACGCGGAAATTGAAGGCGAAGTTGTAGTGGGGCGGCGGCGAGGTGGTGGACCATTCCAGCGTACGGCCGCCCCACGGATCGCCGGTTTCATCGCGCAGCTCTTCGCGTTTCATGATCGACACAACGATCTGGATAATAAAGGCCACAACACCCACCGCGATCAGCATGGCCCCGATCAGCGCGGTGAAGAAATACCCGGCATAGATCACGTCCTCGAACTGGCTCAGACGGCGAGTGACGCCCATCAGGCCGAGGACATAGAGCGGCATGAAGGCAAAGTAAAAGCCCACGACCCAGCCCCAGAAACTGACCAATCCCCAGAAGCGATCCAGCTTGAACCCGAACGCTTTGGGCCACCAGAAATTGATGCCAGCAAAGATGCCGAACACCACGGCGCCGATGATCACATTGTGGAAATGCGCCACAAGAAAGAGCGAGTTGTGCAGCACGTAATCCGCCGGTGGTACGGCCAAGAGCACACCCGTCATCCCGCCAATCACAAAGGTCAGCAT
>JBCCDT010000058.1:0-24104 GCA_039030635.1 Pseudomonadota bacterium | reverse complement strand
TGGGGCGATCGACATGTCATTGTCATTGAGGATCACGATCAGACGCTTGCCCAGGTGGCCCGCGTTGTTCATCGCCTCAAACGCCTGTCCTGCGCTCATGGCGCCGTCGCCAATGACGGCGATGGCATCGCCCAACCCGTCGGCGCAGGTGCCGCCAAGGTCGCGCGCCGCGGCAAAGCCAAGGGCCGCACTGATCGAGGTGGAGGAATGGCCCGCGCCGAAGGGATCAAACACCGATTCCGCGCGTTTGGTGAACCCGCTGAGCCCCCCGGCCTGACGCAGGCTGATCATCGCGTCGCGCCGCCCGGTCAGGATTTTATGAGGATAGCACTGGTGGCTGACATCCCAGATGATCTTGTCGCGCGGCGCATCAAACACGTGATGCAGGGCCACGGTCAGCTCCACCACGCCCAGGCCCGCGCCCAAATGGCCCCCGGTTTGCGACACCGCCCAGATCGTTTCAGCGCGCAGCTCATCGGCCAGTTGGCGCAGCTCCGTGTCCCTAAGGCCGTTGAGGTCAGCCGGCCCGGCCACCCGATCTAGAAGCGGCGTATGAGGTCTGTCCGTCACCCGGCGCTCCTTTTTTGTACAAATTGGGTTTTCAGGTCGTGCGAGTTACCACAAATTGCGCAAGATCGCGCAAAGGGCCGGCATCCTCTCCGTAAGGTGATAGAGCGTCCGAGGCCTCCTCCGCAAGCGCCCGCGCCCGCGCTTTGGCGGCCTCCAGACCGAGATGCGACACAAAAGTGGCCTTGCCCGCGCCCGCATCTTTGCCCACCGCCTTGCCCGCAGAAGTCGCATCGCCGATCACATCAATAATGTCATCGCGCACCTGAAAGGCCAGCCCGAGGGCGTTGGCGTAGGTTTGGAGCGGCGTAACATCAGCCCGTGCCATCCGTGGACCGGCGGTGGCGGCCCAAGCGATCAGCGCGCCGGTCTTGCCTTGTTGCAAGGTGATGATTTGATCGAGGGTCAGCGGTACGTCCGCCGTTTCCGCCGCGATATCAAGCGCTTGACCCAAGACCATCCCCTGCCCGCCTGCCGCGCGCGCGAGCGTCAGGGCCAGCTCTGCCCGGGCCTCAGACGTCTCTGCACCGTCTGGATGAGCGGCCATCTCAAAGGCCAGGGCCTGCAGCGCGTCGCCCACCAGAACGGCGGTGCCTTCATCCCATTTGACATGCACGGTGGGTTGGCCGCGCCGGAGATCATCGTCATCCATGCAAGGCAGATCATCATGGACCAGGCTGTAGGCATGCAAAGCCTCAATCGCGCAGGCCGGCCAAATCGCACGCTCAAGCCCCACATCGTGCAGCCGCGCGCCTTCCGTCACCAGGATCGCACGAATGCGTTTTCCGCCTGAAACGGCATAGCGCATCCCTTGTGTGACCTTGGTGTCGGCAAACCCCGCCAGAACCGTTTCAAACTGCGCCTCAACCCGGGCGCGCACCGCGTCCGCGTTCAACGCTCAGAGCCCGTCAACAGGGGTTGTGCCCGTGGGTTTGCCATCGCCATCCAGCGTCAAGGCGGCCACCTTCTCTTCGGCCTCTTTCAGCTTGGTTTCACAGCGTTTTTTCAATTCCGCACCGCGTTCATAGAGGGCAATGGACGCCTCAAGCGCCACATCGCCACGCTCCAACTGGCCGACCACCTGTTCAAGCTCTTTCATCGCGTCTTCAAACGACATCTCGGAAACAGGGGTATCTGACATGGGGTGCCTCAATCCTTAGGGTTCTTGCGCCACATTAACGAGGGATCCCGCGAGGTTCAATTGATCCGGTTGACGAGACCTGTGCGGCGCTGACAGGGTGCGGACATGGACAAGAAAGCCCCACCCCTGCCCGATCTGGAAGCGATGACCGCGCTGATGGAGCGCGTGGAGAGGGCCGCCGCGGATGCACCAGAGCTTGCTGGGATGGAGCTGGAGGAGGTGCTGCGGTTTATCCCGGGCAAACGGGCCATTTTCGCCGGGACGTTTGCGGGCACGCCCGCGATTGCGCGGTTCTATTTTGAAGAGGCCCGCGCTTATGCCAAGCGGGATTGGGACGAGTTGCAGCGCACACGGACCTACATGTCTGAAGGGCCCTACCAAGTGAATGCGCCGCTCTATCACCTGCCTGATCTGGGCCTCATCATCATGCAGCGCGCCGCGGGTCAGCCGATGTTGGAGAAGATCTGGAAATCTGAAATTGACAGTCGTTTCAATATGATGCCGGGCGCCGTTCATTGGTTGCGCCACTACACCCGCCCGATGGAGCGGCGCGCGCCCATGCGGGCAGCATCGTGGTTGGCAAAGGCCGACAAACGCATGGGCAAGAACACGTCGGCCCGTCTGCGACCTTTGATGCAAGGCGTCCGAGCCCAGTTGCAGCGGCTTTTGCCCGCGATGGAGGGGCAGACCTGGCGGGTGTCGATCAGCCACGGGGATTTTCATCCAAACAATCTGTTGGTCGATGGGGACACGTTGGTGGGCATCGACACGGGCGGATCGGCAAAACTGCCGATTTACAAGGATATGGCGCGGTTTCTCACCCATATGGGCCGGCGCGGGTTGCACCCGTCGGGCGAGGCGCAGTTTGGCGTGGACAAAGGGACGTTCGACCTTTTTGCGCAGGTCTTTGATTTGGAGGCGGCAGAGCGCGAGGTCTGGTTGCCCTTCATGATCGGGATCGAGGCGCTTTTGCGATCAGAGACAGAAGACCTCAACCGATCCCGGTTGCGGCGGGCGCAGAGGTTTTACGAGGCGTTGGTGGCGGATTTGAGCGGGATCAACGCCTAACACCCCGGCGCGGAATCAAGGGCGTTAGCCCGCCGCGCCTTCGTCAGGCCGTCCCGACGGCATGGCGAATTGGCTATTGCAGGACAAAGCTCGGATGGTCAGCGGGGTTGAAGGATAAAGGACTGTCGAAGTGAAAGCGGATCGCCATACCACGGCCTGACAAACGCGCTCCGTTCACCGCCCTTTGAACAGCCCACCCAAAATCCCGCGTACGATCCGGCGACCGGTTGTGCCCTTGAGCTCTTTGATCACCACGGAGCTGACCGCGCTGCCGATCTGACTGCCGAAACTGCGATCCTTGCGCGATGTTGATCGGCTGACCCGCGTGCCTGAATAACGCCGCCCGGCGTTGAATTCCCGCTCAGCCGCGGAGAGTTCTTCGGCTTTTTCCTCAACGGTTTCCGCCTCTTGCGCGGCGGAGTTCGCGCGCGCGGTGAGCATTTCATAGGCCGATTTGCGATCCACAGTGGTGTCATATTTCCCCGCCACGGGGGAGGCTTGCAACGCGGCCTTCCGCCCGGCTGCGGACACCGGGCCCAATTGCGACGATGGCGGCCGGATCAATGTGCGCTCCACAATGCCGGGCACGCCTTTTTTGGCGAGCATGGAGGTCACCGCCTCACCCACGCCCACATCGCGAATGGCCTCGACCGTCTCAAAGCGCGGGTTCGGACGATAAGTCTCCGCCGCGCGCTGCAGCGCCTTTTGATCGCGCGCAGTAAAGGCCCGCAATGCGTGTTGAAACCGGTTGCCAAGCTGGCCCAGAATATCTTCGGGTATGTCATCGGGGTTTTGCGTCACGAAATAGACGCCGACGCCCTTGGAGCGGATGAGCCGCGCGACCTGCTCCACCTTGTCGACCAAGGCTTTGGGCGCGTCTTCAAAAAGCAAATGCGCCTCGTCAAAGAAAAACACCAGTTTGGGTTTGTCCGGGTCGCCCACCTCGGGCAGCGTCTCAAAAAGCTCACTGAGGAGCCACAAAAGGAACGTCGCATAAAGCCGGGGCGCGCCCATCAGCTTGTCGGCGGCCAGGATGTTGATCTGTCCGCGCCCATCCGCGCCCACATGCATCAGATCCGCAAGTTCCAACGCCGGTTCGCCGAAAAAGCCCGCACCGCCCTGATTTTCAATGACCAGAAGCTGGCGTTGGATTGCGCCCACGGATTGCGGTGAGATGTTGCCGTAGCGCATCGAGAGCGCATCACGGTTTTCGCCCACCCACACCAAGAGCGATTGCAGATCTTTGAGATCCAGAAGCGGCAGACCCTCTTCGTCGGACACCCGGAATGCGATGTTCATCACGCCCTCTTGCGCTTCGGTCAGCTGCAACAGGCGGCTGAGCAAGAGCGGCCCCATCTCGGCCACGGTGGTGCGCACCGGATGGCCTTGTTGCCCGAAAAGATCCCAGAAGGTGACGGGGAAAGCCTCATAGGTGTAATCGGCAAAGCCGATGGTTTCCGCCCGGCTGGTGAAGGCCTCGTGCAGTTTGAAGTCAGAACGGCCAGAGGCGGCAAGCCCCGACAGGTCCCCTTTGACATCCGAGAGGAACACCGGCACGCCTGCGGCAGAGAACCCTTCGGCCAAAATCTGCAAGGTCACGGTCTTGCCGGTGCCCGTCGCGCCTGCGATCAACCCGTGCCGGTTGGCGTATTTCAAGGTCAGTCCCTGGGCCTCTCCATAGCCCTCACCGCCCCCGCCGATAAACACATTCTCTTGCGTCACGTCCGCTCCTTCCTGAGCTAAATTTGGCTCGAACATACAAAGTTAACCATTATGTGCCACTCTCCAAATTGCCTCGTGCCTCAAGTCCTCTTGGTTGCGAGGTGAATTCCTCCCTGTCAGACTGGCCGCGCCTTCGGGTGCGGCCCTTTTTATAGGACAACCGACGCGTGTTTTCGGCCAGGATTTTTCTGGTCAGAAGGACAAAATACGGCGCGTTTTCAGGGCCTTATCCCTCTTTGTGGATTTTTTCCGCTTATACGGTTGACGGGTGATCCATCCTGTCATAGCGTTCCGGCAATTACTAAGTCGGCCAGTCCGGCAGGGAGAAGACAGGAAAGAGGCTGCACGGCCTCTTTTCTTATGTCTGACAGGGCCCTAGCGGCCAAACTTCATCCACCCATCTGTGCCTCTCACCGGCAAATCGCCTGCCCTCTGACGTGCATTCGTTTTACCCCTGACAAGGCGGTTTGTGCATGGTAGAGGACGGGTTCAGATACAGGTTGAAGCAAGCATCGAAATGGGGATTTCATGATCAGACGGCTTTCCAGTTTTGCATGTGTCGCAGGTCTTGTGGGAGGACTTGCAATGGGCAGCGCGACCTTCGCGCAGGAGGCATCCGAGGATGCCGCCACCGGCACGGTCGACCCCGCCACCGGTCTCGATCTCGGGCAATCGGTGCAGGAAGACCCCTCCTACGTCAAAGAGGTGTATGACGACTGGCAATTGCAGTGTTTCCGCTCGGATGCCGAAGAGGATCCGTGCCAGATGTACCAGCTTTTGCGCGAAGAAGCGGGCAACCCTGTTGCGGAGTTTTCGATCTTCAAACTGCCCGATGACAGCGCGGTTGTCGCCGGGGCCACGATCGTTGTGCCGCTGGGCACGCTGTTGACGTCTGGGTTGCAGATGTATGTCGATAGCGGGGCCGCCAAAGCGTATAACTACTCGTTTTGCTCGGTCATCGGCTGCTTTGCGCGGATCGGTTTTACCCAAGAAGACATTGACGCGTTCAAGGCAGGCGACAGCGCCTTCATCGTGATCGCGCCGGCACAAGCGCCGGATCAGACGGTTCTGATTGAGGCGTCGCTCAAGGGCTTTACGTCTGCGTTTGAGAACGTATCCGTCTCACCGCAGTAAACAGCGGCTAAATCAACAAAACGCGCCGCGCCATCCCAGCGCGGCGTTTTTTTGTCAGGCAAACCGGCGCAAGGCCAGCACCGCGTTCAGCCCGCCAAAGGCAAAGGCGTTGGATAGGGCCACATCCACATCGGCCTCACGCGCCACATTGGGCACCACGTCGAGGGCGCATTCGGGATCAGGCTCTTCATAACCAATGGTGGGTGCAACCACGCCGTCGCGCACCGCCATGATGCAGGCCAAGAGCTCCACCGCGCCGGTCGCGCCAATCAGATGGCCATGCATGCTTTTGGTCGACGACATCAAAAGCCGGTCGGCATGGGCGCCGAACACATCCGCCACAGCGGCACTTTCGGTTTTGTCATTGGCGGCGGTGCCGGTGCCATGGGCGTTGATATAGCCCACCTCCTCGGCATTGATCTTGGCATCGGCCAAGACGCCTTGGATCGCGCGCGCGGCCCCCTGTTTGGACGGCATCACGATGTCCTGCGCATCCGAGGACATGGCAAAGCCCGCCACCTCCGCAAGAATGACCGCACCGCGTTTCTTCGCGTGCTCCAGTTCTTCGAAGACGAAGACGCCTGCCCCTTCGCCCTGCACCATGCCGTTGCGGTTGGCCGAAAACGGGCGGCAGGCATCCTTGGACATCACGCGCAGCCCTTCCCAGGCTTTGACACCGCCAAAACAGAGCATGGATTCCGAGCCACCTGTCACCATGACCGGGCTCGCCCCGCAATGCACGATTTGATAGGCCTGCGCCATGGCGTGATTGGAGGAGGCACAGGCGGTTGAGACGGTGAAGCTGGGCCCTTTGAGGTTGAACTCCATCGACACGTGACTGGCGGCGGCGTTGTTCATCAGCTTGGGCACCACGAAAGGATGCACCCGGTTTTTGCCCGCCTCATAGACAGTGCGGTAATTGTCATCGAGCGTGGTCATCCCCCCGCCCGAATTGCCCAGGACAACCCCGGCCCGCGCCGCCAACTCACCCGAAAACTCAAGACCCGCCTGCCCGATCGCCTCACGGGCGGCCAAAAGGGTGAATTGGGTAAAGCGGTCATAAAGCGACAGCTGCTGGCGGTTGAAATGCTCATCGGGCTCATAACCCTTAACCTGACCGCCGATGCGAATGGCCAGCCGCTCCACATCGCGGAACTCCAGCTCACCGATGCCGCAGCGGCCCTCACGCATCGCCTCAAGCGTCTCTTCGACATTGACGCCCAGCGCGTTGATCGTGCCTGCACCGGTAATGACGACGCGCTTCACGATTGCTCCGCGATCAGCTTTTCGATGCCCGCGATGATGGTCGACACGTTGGTGATGTCGAACTCGCTGGCCTCAGGCTCATTGGCGTTGAAGGGGATGGAGATATCAAAGGCCTCTTCAATGGCGAAAATGCTCTCAACGAGGCCGAGGCTGTCGATGCCCAGATCCTCCAGAGTGCTGTCCAGCGTCACGTCGGATGGCTCCAGCACCGCCTGTTC
Source organism: Pseudomonadota bacterium (assembly GCA_039030635.1). Lineage (GTDB taxonomy): Bacteria > Pseudomonadota > Alphaproteobacteria > Rhodobacterales > Rhodobacteraceae > Roseovarius. The sequence goes on along the minus strand of JBCCDT010000058.1, from coordinate 16,988 downwards.
TGCGATGATCTGGGTCACACGTGTCTTGACGTCCATGTCTACGACCTTCCCCGCCATACATCATGGGGGCCTTTTTCAGTTCCGGAGAGGATTTAGTCGCTCTGAGAGCCGTTGGAAACCGTTTTCTTAAGGGATGCTACGTCATCGAACAGTCGTTTGAGCCGCCGCATGCCTTTGAACACGTCCATTGTGGTGTCCATTTTCATCGCCGGATAGCCCAGCACAACACGCCCCGCCGGGATATTGGCCAGCACAATCGTGCCCCCGCCCGCGATCACATTGTCCCCGATAAAGATGTTGTCGGTCACCCCCACCTTGCCCGCCAACACCACGTTATTGCCAATCTTCGTTGAGCCCGCGATGCCCACAAGCCCGCAGAGGAGCGTGTCATTGCCCACCTCGACGTTGTGGGCCACCATCACCAGGTTGTCGATCTTGGTGCGGTCACCCACCCTTGTGTCGCGGATGGTGCCGCGGTCGATGGTGGCATTGGCCCCCACCTCAACGTCATCCCCGATGGTGACCGACCCCAGAGAGTGAATGCGCGCCCAAGATTGCGCCTGCGCCTCACCCTGGTCGCCGAGCGTCTTGCGTGCTTCTTCGACGGCGGAGGCCTCAGGCGTGACATAGGAAAACCCGTCCCCGCCGATGGCCGCACCGGGCTGAGCCTTGAACCGGTCACCGATCTTGACGCGCGCGCCGATCTTGACGCCTTCACGCAGATAGCCCTGCGCGCCGATCACCACATCCGCACCGACATAGCATTGCGGCCCGATGGTGGTGCCTGCGCCGATCTTGGCCCCGGCCTCAATGATACTGAGCGGACCCACATTGACGTCTGTGCCCAGCTCCGCCTCTGGCGAGACAATGGCACTGGGATGGATGCCCACGCCCCAGCCCTGGCCCGGATCCATTATCTCGGTCAGCCCGGACATGGCATAGCGCGGGCGCGGGGCAAGGATCGCCGCCTCAAGGCCCATCGCCTGCCAATCTGCGCCGTCCCACAGGATGGCCGCCCGGGCCGCGCCTTGGTCCAGATCCTTGGCATATTCCGGCTTCATCGCCATCGCCAAAAGCTCGGGCGTCGCATCTGACGGCTCCGCCAGCCCCGCAACGGTGATCGAGGCATCCCCCACGGCCGTCATGGACAGGGCATCTGCGATGTCTTGAATGGTGTAGGCCATGGCTGTCCCTCTTCTCTCGCGGCAGATGTAGACGCGATGAGAGGCCGGTTAAAGCCCAGATGCGCGGAAAAGAAAAGCGCCGCCCGAACGGATCAGGCGGCGCTTTGTGATTGTCGTGTCTGGGCTCAGCGGCCGTTGTCGCGGCTCGACACGGAACTGAAGCTTGACGCGTTGTTCGATCCGGACGACGCGGACCGGTTCACCACCAGACGCGGCTGGTAGTTGGTCGTCGTCTCGCGCACCGGCTGTGTGGCGACGGCCCGTGCGTTCGACACGTTGACCTGTACCGGGTCGCCGGAAATGGCGGCCACTTCCAGCCCGTAGGTGCCCAGCGCAGGCGATGTCACACCGGCCCGCACGAGCGCGTTCCAGATCTTGGCATCGCGGCCATAAACGTCAGAGCGATACTGCGCGCGGCCTTTGCTGTCGGTGAAGGCGGTGCGATAGATAATGTGCACCGGCACCGGCTCAACCAGCTCCACGCGTGTCTCCTGCCCGGTGTCGAGCACTTGGTGGAAGAACTCCACCGGCGCGGTCTCTTGCTTGGCCAGAAGCGCGTAGCCGAAATCAAACGGATCGGCCAGGCGGATGCAGCCATGGCTGTAGGCGCGCCGCTCATGGGCAAAGAGGTGCTTGGAGGGCGTGTCATGCAGGTAGATGTTGTACTTGTTGGGGAACATGTACTTCACCAGGCCCAAAGCGTTGCCCTTTGAGGGCGGCTGCTTGAGGTCATAGGGGAAGGTGTTGCCGTTATAGGCGTTGAAGTTCACCTGTGAGCGCGACACTTCCCGCCCTTGCCAGTCATAAAGCTTCAGATGACCCGCCGCGCCTGCATTGGCCTGCATCTGCGGCAGATACTGCTTCACAGTGATCGAACGCGGCACATTCCACGTGGGATTGATCACCATGTGATCCATCTCATCGGAAAATTCCGGGCTGCGCCGGTCCGAGGTGTTGGCGCCAATAACAGACCGAGTTTCAAAGGTGATGTTGTCGTTATCGATGATGCGGGCGGAGAAATCGGTGAGGTTCACCAGGATGTGGCGTTCCCCGCGATCTTTGTTGAGCCACCGCTCCCGCTCCATCGCGACCATGACGGCCCGCAGACGCGCCTCTGGCCCCTCATTGATCTGGCGCATCGTGGCGCTGTCGACCGTGCCATCGGGGTCAAGCCCATGCGCGGCCTGAAAGACTTGCACCGCGGATTGAATGTTGCGGTCATAGGTCATGGTGGAGGAGCGTTCGAGAAAGCCCATCGCGATCAGACGATCCCGCAGTGCCACAACAGCCCCACCAGATTGACCCGGTGCCAGTGACCCGGCCGGAACCGCAGGGCCCCAGCCGCCGGATTGGATCAGCCGCTCAAGGCGCAGCTTTTCTTTCATCAAACGCGCATATTCGCCCGTTTGCGGCACGATCGACCGGAAAAAGGCGCGCGGTTTGTCGCTCTCCATGATGCCGGTCAGATAGACCGTTGCACTGGAATAAACGCCGTTGCGCTTGATCTCATCATCCACCTGGGATGGCTCCAACGCGCCCGACTGCATGTCGCGGGCCAGTTGAATGAACGCTTTGGTCATGGCCAGTTCGGCCCGCGCGCGATCTTGGGGCGTGCGGATGTTTTCCAACGCGCGCATCAGGCGGTCGGTGTTGTGGCGATCCTCGGGCAGACCATGCATCCCCACTGTGGTCATCGCCGTAAAGAGCGCGCTGCGCCGGGCCTTGTCGGCCTCAGATGTGCCAGTCCAGACGCTTTCGAATTTCACGGAGCGATAGAAGGCCGCGATATCGCGATCACCGGCGGCTTCTTCGGCCACAGCCTGTTTGAATGCCGTCACCTGCGCCAATGCCGGATTGCCCGCCAAAAGAGCAAATGCGCTCACGGCCATCGCCAAGCCAGTGCCTTTGAGCGTGAGTTTCAGTTTCTTTGAAAAAGAAGACATGAGAGTTCCGTTCCCCGTTCTAAAGCCTTTTATTTATGATCTCACTTTTCGACAGGGTCACGCAGCTGTCCAGTCACCTTTTAGTCATAGCGGCTATTCTGATCACTTCTGGTCACGCTGTAGTGGCCACGCCACACTGCCGAAAAACGACCTCTCCTGCCCGATTTGCGCGGTTTTTCGCCCATTCTTTGCATCAGGGTAAAGAAAGTTGAAACCAAGTCTTGGTAGACGATGACGCATATGTAATAAAAAGTGCGTGCTTCGGGGGAAACCGATTAGGCAGGTCGGGTCGAAGCGCAAAGTAAAAGCAAGCGACGGACGGGCGCAGACCAAATGACGGATTACACTTCCGAGACCCCATGTGGGGGCCTTAGCAGACGTGCTGTACTGGCAGCATTTGCAGCGACAGCGGTAACAGCCGCACCAACATTTTCCAAAGCCGCAGGGCTTCTTCGCGGATCGGGCGACATCCGCCGGATCAAGATGACCTCCGTGCGCACCGGCGAAAGCATCGACACGATCTACTGGATCGAAGGCGATTACATCCGCGACGCCGTGAAAGAGATCAATTACTTCATGCGCGACTGGCGCACCGATGATGTCCATTCCATCGACCTGCGCACCATCGATATCATGGCAGCCAGCCACAACATGCTGGACGCCACTGAACCCTACACCCTTTTGTCGGGTTATCGCAGCCCCGCCACCAATGCGCTGTTGCGCAGCCGGTCACGCGGTGTGGCAAAGAACTCCCGCCATCTTTTGGGCCAAGCCGCTGATCTGCAGCTGAAATCGCGCTCCGTCAGCCAGATGTTCCGCGCGGCAAAAGCGTGCAAGGGCGGCGGTGTTGGGCGCTATTCGCGCAGCAACTTCGTCCATATGGATTGCGGCCCGGTCCGCACCTGGGGCAGCTAACCCTCCTGAAAATCTAGCGAAACACGCCCCGGACTTGATCCGGGGCCTCTTGTTTTGAGGCGCGGCATCACATGACCCGCGCGCTCTCTAGCTCGCGTTGAGTTTTTCCAGTCGGGCCTGCCGCAACCGGGCGAAATCCTCACCCGCATGATAGGACGACCGCGTCAAAGGCGTGGCCGACACCATGAGAAAGCCTTTGCCAAAGGCGGCTGTCTCATAGGCTTTAAATTCATCGGGGTGCACATAGCGATCCACACCGTGATGTTTCGGCGTGGGTTGCAGATACTGCCCGATGGTCAAAAAATCGATCTCGGCGGCGCGCATGTCATCCATGACTTGCAGCACCTCTTGCCGGTCCTCGCCCAGGCCCACCATCAGGCCCGACTTGGTGAAAATGGAAGGATCCAGCTCCTTCACCCGTTGCAAAATGCGCAAGGAATGGAAATACCGCGCGCCGGGACGCACCTGAGGGTAAAGCCCGGGCACAGTTTCAAGATTGTGGTTGAAGACGTCAGGGCGGGCCTCCACCACGGCTTCCAGGGATCCGGGCGCGGATTTGATGAAATCAGGCGTGAGGATCTCAATCGTGGTATCGGGTGAGCGATGACGAATGGCCCGGATCGTCTGGGCGAAGTGATCCGCGCCCCCATCGGCCACGTCATCGCGATCCACCGAGGTGATGACCACGTGATTGAGCCCCAGCTTTTGCACCGCATGGGCCACGCGGCCCGGCTCAAACTGGTCGAGCACATCGGGCTTGCCCGTGGCAATGTTGCAAAACGTACAGCCGCGCGTGCAGATATCGCCCATGATCATCATGGTGGCGTGACCTTGGGACCAGCATTCGCCCGCATTGGGGCACGCGGCCTCTTCGCAGACCGTCACAAGACGATTGTCGCGCATGATCTTGCGCGTCTCAAAATACCCCTCGCTTGATGGCGCGCGGACGCGGATCCAGCTTGGCTTCTTGGGCTGCGCATTGTCAGGACGGTGCGCCTTTTCAGGGTGGCGCTGCTCGGGTATTTTGAGGTCTCGCACGATCTGTGCCTCTGCGAACGAAATCGTAATCAATTCAGACGATACCGTAGCTAGGTGGTTAGTACCAGTTCCCCGCGCCGGATGGTTCGGCACGGGGCGTGTTTAACGAGTAACCACCGGTTCAATCTCCCCCAGGCCCGCAAGAAATGCTCAGGAAACACTGGGGGGTCACCCCACCAAAGCGCCCTCTTCGCCCAGAGCGGCATAGTGACGCTTGAGCCGTTGCAAGGCGATCCGCAGCACGATTTTGCCCGATCGCGCGGACCAGCCCATGCGTTTTTCCGTCAATTCCAACCCTTCCAGACAACAGCAGCACCGCAGCACCGCATCGCCCAGACCCGGCCCCAGATCCCGCAGAGCGCTGATCAACCGCTCCTGCGCCCGGCCCGCTTGCGGTGCATCGGGCGTATCCTCTTGCGCGCGGCAGATGAACTGATCCCAGGTTTCGTCCTGACGCAGGGACAAACCGGTCAACACAAAGTCCTCGTGCAGACGTTCGCCCATGGCCACCAATTCCGGTGCCAGAAACCGTTGCCCGTCCTTGTCCCGCCGCCGCGCGAGCAAGGCAAGCGGCGTCTCAGACGATTGAAACCGCCCCGGGCGGTGGGGGTGCCGCACATCGCTGTCGGCATCAAAGGCAAAGGCCGTCTGATCTTCATGAAAGCCCATGGCCTGCATCTCGGCTTGCGCCATAAACTTGCTGAGCGCGGTACGCCCGGCCGATGTGATGCGGTATTTCAGGATTTTGCCCGGCGTGTCACAGGCGATCCAGCCTTTAAAGGCCATCGCCTCTGCCAGGCCCCGATCAAGCGTTGTCCGACGGACCGTGTCGCCGTTCTCGGATTCCCGCACGACCACGGCTTTTTCCATATCCGCCACGACAGCGAGCACGGTCGACGGATCGCGCAAATGCCCCAGGACACGACTTGATTCTTGTTTAAGTTGTGTCTCAGAGAGGTCCTCTGGCAGGTCGCTCGACGGCACCGAGGCGACACTCTCCGCCTTGGGTTGAAGCCTCTTGCCCAACCTTTGAAGGAACCGATCGACCAAAACATCTTCGCGTCTGGCCTCAATCGCGCGCACCTGGCGCAGAATGGTCGATGCATGCACGCCAGCGTCTCTCGCCAAAGCGCGCAAAGATGCTCCACCCTCTGTATGTGCAAGATAAGTAAGGGTTTCCTTGGGCATCCAAGGGGGCATTCTTGTGCAGATTTCTCCCGACATCATAACGTCAGACATGGAAGGCTCTCCTGCCTTTGGTGGGCTTACATCATGTGAATTAAGATCATCCACAGACTTATCCACAGTGTGCGATTAATTGTTACCGGATCGTTAACTATCCAGCAGTCTTGCCAGATTGTTGACAGTTCGTGAACAAATCCAAAGACCACCGAACGCCGCAAAGCCCAAGCGCAACACACGTTTAGGTTGTATTATGCCGGACCAGTCTAAACCTGTTGGGGAGGCTGACATGATCGACCTTTTAACCATGCTTTCGGGGCTCAAACGGCCCAAAACCCTCATCCGCGCGGCGCGAATCGGTATGCGCGACTATCGTCGTGAGACCGTGTTGCGGCGTCTTTTGGGGTTCGGTCATCCGACCGAGACCACACCGATCCTCTTCGCGCTCATGGAGATGGAAGCCGAAATGAACGAAGACCGCACGGGCAACACCGCGGGCTATTCGCCCATGCGCCATGTCGAAGTGATGATCGCGCTCATGAGCGAGGCCGATTTGCTGCGTGCAAGCCGGTTGCCGCAGGCCAGCACTCAGACCTGACCGTTCCGTTACGAGAACGCGTCAGGCATTGAGGCCTTCTTTTCGGCCACATACGCGTTGAGCGCGTCAAGGATGGCGGGATCCATGGCAGGCTGTTGGTAATTGGCCAGCATCTGCTTCATCTTATCATTGGCCAGGGTCATCGCATCGCGCGCGCCCTCTTCGGCCCAGGTCTCAAAGGGTTTGTAATCGAGCACATTGGTGCGCCAGAAGGCATCTTTGAAATTCGCCTGCGTATGCGCGCAGCCGAGGTAGTGCCCGCCCGGCCCCACTTCGCGGATGGCGTCCATCGCCTGGCCATTCTCATCCATCTCCACACCGCGCGCCAGATGATGCAGCACGCCCAGCTGATCGGCGTCGAGCACGAATTTCTCGAATGACGACACCAGACCGCCCTCAAGCCAGCCGCAGGAATGCAGCATGAAGTTCACACCCGACAAGAGCCCCATGTTCAGCGAATTGGCCGTCTCATAGGCCGCTTGCGCATCGGGCAGTTTGCCGCCCGTGAACGACCCCGCCGAGCGATAGGGCAGCCCCAAGCGCCGCGCGAGCTGACCCGCGCCATAGGTGATGTGCGAGGCCTCGGGCGTGCCAAAGGTCGGCGCACCAGAGTTCATATCAATCGAGGTCACAAACGCGCCCATGATCACCGGCGCGCCGGGGCGGCAAAGCTGGGAATAGGCAATGCCGGCCAGAACCTCGGCCAGAACTTGCGTGAGCGTGCCCGCAACCGAAACCGGCGCCATGGCACCACCCACGATAAAGGGCGAGACGATGCAGGCCTGATTGTTTTGCGCATAAACCTCCAATGCGCCCATCATCACATCGTCAAATGTCATCGGTGAGTTGATGTTGATGAGCGAGGTCATCACCGTGTTCTCTTGCACAAAGTCCTTGCCAAAAAGGATCTCGCACATCTCCACGCTGTCCTGCGCGCGGCTTGGATCAGTGACCGAGCCCATGAACGGCTTGTCGGAATAGACCATATGCGCCTTGAGCATATCCAAATGGCGCTTGTTCACCGCCACATCCGTGGGCTCACAGACCGTGCCGCCCGAATGGTGCAACCATTTCGACATGTAGCCCAGCTTCACGAATTTCTCGAAATCCTCCATCGTGGCATAGCGGCGGCCACCATCCATATCGCGCACGAAGGGCGGGCCATAGACCGGCGCCAGGACAAGGCTCTTGCCCCCGATCACCACATTGCGTTCCGGGTTGCGCGCGCATTGGGTGAACTGGGATGGCGCGGTCTTGATCAGCTCGCGCGCCAGACCGCGGGGGATATGGACCCGCTCGCCCTGCACATCTGCGCCTGCTGCTTTCCAGCGTTCCAAGGCGGCGGGGTTGTCGATGAAGTTGACGCCGACCTCTTCGAGCACGGTTTCGGCATTGGTCTCAATGATCTCAAGCGCCTCTTCCGTGAGGATCTCGAAATTAGGGATGTTGCGCTCAATATACTTGGCGGTCTCGATCTTGACGGATGTCCGTTCCGCGCGCCGGGCCGCCCCGCCGCCACCGCGTCCCCGTCTGCGCGCTGCTGCTTCCGCCATGACCGCTCTCCTTTGACATGGAATCTCTGCGTTGCTTGGGGTTCTACCGATTCACGCCTGTCCACTCCGGCGGGATTGCGGCGGTTGAGGCGGGAAAGCGACATTGATGTCGCAACAGAGCGCCTTCGTCAGGCCCCGGTCTGGCGATCCTGCCTTTTGAGCAGCAGCGCTTTATTGGCCGGTTCCCGGACACCCTACCACTAGCAGCCTGCGATTGCCGTTTCGCCAGGCCCAGGGTGGGGCCTGACGAAGGCGCGGCGGGCTTGCGCCCTTGATTCCGCGCCCTCTCTCTTGAAAGCGGACAGGCGACACGGTAGAGGCCAATCATGCCCCAAGATACCTCCCACGACCGCCTCCTCATCATCGATTTCGGCAGCCAGGTGACACAGCTGATCGCGCGCCGCCTGCGTGAGCTCAGCGTTTATTGCGAAATTCACCCCTATCAGCAGGTGACGGATGCGTTTCTGGCCGCGTTTGCCCCCAAGGCGGTGATCTTTTCCGGTGGACCCGACAGCGTGGTCCGCGATGGCAGCCCGCGCCCGCCCGCTTCGGTGTTTGAGATGGGCGTGCCGATCCTGGGGATTTGCTATGGCCAGCAGGTCATGATGCAGGAACTGGGCGGAGAGGTGCAGGGCGGCAAGATCTCGGGCGGCGGCGGCACGGCAGAGTTTGGTCGCGCTTATGTGGTGCCTGACGGGGGCGCGCTAGAATTGCTTGAAGGGTGGTTTGAGGCCGATCAGGGCCGCGAACAGGTCTGGATGAGCCATGGCGATCATGTCAGCCGCCTCGCCCCGGGGTTTGAGGTCTACGGCACCTCGCCCAACGCGCCTTATGCCATCACCGCCGACAGATCGCGCGGGTTTTACGCGGTGCAATTCCACCCGGAGGTGCATCACACCCCCAATGGCGCAAAGCTTTATGAGAATTTCGTGCGCATGGCCGGGTTTTCGGGCGATTGGACCATGGGCGCCTACCGCGAAGAGGCCGTGGCCAAGATCCGCGCGCAGGTGGGCGACAAACAGGTGATTTGCGGGCTATCCGGCGGGGTCGACAGCTCTGTCGCCGCCGTGTTGATCCATGAGGCGATCGGCGATCAGCTGACATGCGTGTTTGTGGATCACGGGCTTTTGCGTCAGGGAGAGGCCGAAGAGGTCGTGGGAATGTTTCGCGACAATTACAACATCCCGCTCATTCATGCCGACGAAAGTGAATTGTTCCTCAGTGCGTTAGAAGGCGAAGCTGATCCAGAAACCAAGCGCAAGACCATCGGCAAGCTGTTCATTGATGTGTTCCAGAAATACGCAAGTGAGATCGACGGCGCGGAGTTTCTGGCCCAAGGCACGCTCTATCCGGATGTGATCGAAAGCGTGTCTTTCTCCGGCGGGCCCTCCGTGACGATCAAATCCCACCACAATGTGGGCGGCCTGCCCGAAAAGATGGGGCTCAAACTGGTCGAGCCGTTGCGCGAATTGTTCAAGGACGAAGTGCGCGCCTTGGGGCGTGAATTGGGCCTGCCGCAAAGCTTTATTGGTCGCCATCCTTTCCCCGGGCCCGGCCTCGCCATACGCTGTCCGGGTGAGATCACACGGGCTAAGCTTGATATTCTGCGCGCCGCGGATGCCGTCTATATCGACCAGATCCGCAAACACGGGCTTTATGATGAGATCTGGCAGGCCTTTGTGGCGATCCTGCCGGTGCGGACCGTGGGTGTGATGGGCGACGGACGGACCTATGATTATGCCTGCGCGTTGCGCGCAGTGACCTCGGTGGATGGGATGACGGCGGATTACTACCCGTTCAGCCACGAATTCCTGGGCGAGACAGCGACGCGGATCATCAATGAGGTGCCCGGCATCAACCGCGTGACCTATGACATCACCTCAAAACCACCCGGCACCATTGAGTGGGAGTGATATGTCGCCCACGACGCGTGCATTTTCTTCGAAGAAAATGCGCAAAAAATTCCAATTTTTTGCACGCCTCCCTGATTGGATACGCATATGACCGACATCCCCCGGTCTGAGACCTCCGACATCCTTCGGGCGGCGGCCTGGATGATGGGCGCGGTGGTGGCATTTTCGTCCATGGCCGTGGGCGGGCGCAGCGTGAGCTTTGAGCTTGATACCTTTGAAATCATGATGTTTCGCAGCTTTGTGGGCCTGTTCATCGTGGTCCTCACCGCGCGTCTGATCGGCACGCTTAATGAAGTCACATATGATAGGCTGGGCACCCATGCCGTGCGCAATATGTTTCACTTCGCAGGCCAAAACCTGTGGTTTTTCGCCCTGACCCTCATTCCCCTGGCGCAGGTGGTGGCGCTGGAATTCACATCACCGCTGTGGGTGCTGATCCTGTCGCCGCTCTTTCTGGGCGAACGTCTGACGCGGCTGCGCATTGGCGCGGCCACATTGGGCTTCATCGGGGTGCTCATCGTGGCCCGCCCCAGCCCCGACACGATCAGCATCGGCATGGTCAGCGCGGCGCTCGCGGCCATTGGATTTGCGGGCACGATGATCCTGACCAAACGGTTGACGCGGACACAGTCGCTGACCTGCATCCTATTCTGGATGACCGCGATGCAGGCGGTCTTTGGGGTCATCTGCGCGGGCTATGACGGCGATATCGCCCTGCCCTCGGCCACGTCGGTGCCCTGGCTTATCCTGATCGGAATGGCCGGGCTTTGCGCGCATTTCTGCCTGACCAAGGCGCTGACGCTTGCGCCTGCGACTGTCATTGTCCCGGTGGATTTCCTGCGCCTGCCCGTCATCGCGATCATCGGTTTGACGGTCTATGCAGAGCCGCTCGATATCTTTGTGATCCTTGGCGCGGCGATCATTTTCGGGGCCAACTACGCCAATATCTGGGCCGAGACCCGCAAGAAACCGGCCTAAGCCCGCGTCCACGCGCCCAAAGTGTCACATTTATGTTGCAACCTCAGGCTGTTGGTTCAACCGCGCGGGCATTTACGTAGGGTAAAAGATTGACCGAATATTAGGCACAAACGTAATGTCGCTCGATACCATGGAGGTGGAGACACATGAAATTCCTAAGCTTGGCAGCAGCCGTGCTCGGATTGACAGCGAGCAGCGCGTTCGCCGGCAGCATTCAGCGGGCCAGCGACGCATCCCAGATCTTGTTTGAGCGGGGCGACAATTACCTCGAGTTTTCGGTCGTCTACGCGGATGCCGACATCAGCGGCGTGGGCACCGGTCCTTTCGCGGGTACGGCGTCTGGCGATATCGCCAACTCGTTCCTGTCCTACTCGGCCGGGTTCAAAACACGCATCAACGAAAAGCTGACCTTCGCCTTCGTGGCGAACAACCCGGTTGGCGCCGACGTGCAGTATGGCACCTCGCCTTACTTCTTCTCCGGGTCGCAGGCGGAAATCACCTCCACCGCTTTGACGGGCTATCTGCGCTACGACATCACCGACCGGATCCACGTCTATGGCGGTCTGCGGGCCACCAATGTGAACGGCAACGTGAACCTCGTGCCGGGCACACCGTTCAACTACACGCTCAACGTTCGGTCCGACATCGGCTGGGGTTACGTGCTTGGTGCGGCCTTCACGATCGAAGAGATCTTTATGAAGTTCGCCCTCACCTACGAATCCAAGACAGAGCATGATTTCGTCGACAACCTCGGCGTGCCCTTCACCGTGGAAGTGCCGCAAGCGGTTACGCTGCATGCCCGCTCTGCCGTGTCGGAAAAAATGCTCGTTTTCGGGTCGATCCGCTGGCAGGAATGGTCTGAGTTTACCGTTGGTCCCAATGACTTCCTGACCAACCCGCTGAACACCGCAGGTCTGCCGATCGCGTTCGGCGCAGGCGACTATTTCACCTATGAGATCGGTGTGGCCCGCCGCTTTACCAAGAAGCTGGCCGTTGTGGGCACTTACACGCATGAGCCGTCCGCCGGTGCCCTGGTGGGCAACCTCGAAGGTCGCAACGGTTTTGACAGCTACGGGATCGGCGTGATCTACAACCCGACCCGTCAGTACGACATCACCGCGGGCATTCGCTACATCCAACTGGGTGATGCCACGACCACAACGATCGGGTCGCGCTTTGCCAACAACGACGCCATCGCGGTTGGTTTGAAGCTGGGCTACCGGTTCTGATCGCAACGATCATACGTGACACGAACCCCCGCCCGGCAACAGGCGGGGGTTTTTCTTTGCAAATGTCCCACGCCCCTTTTAGGACGGCGCAAAAGGACCCAAGCGATGATTTATGCGACCCCCGATGACTGGCTCAAGGCCCCCGCCAAGCGGGTGCTGTTTTACGGCATGTCGGGGCTGGGTAAGACGCATCTGTCGAACATGCTGCGTGCGGGTGGCGACTGGTTCCACTACTCCATCGATTACCGCATCGGCACGCGTTACATGGGTGAATTCATCACCGACAATGCCAAGGCGGAGGCGATGAAGGTCCCATTCCTGCGCGATCTTTTGATGACGGATTCGATCTATATCGGCTCCAACATCACGTTCAACAATCTCTCGCCGGTCTCCACCTATCTGGGCAAACCGGGCGACCCGGCGCAAGGCGGTATGGGACTGGATGAATACCGGCGCCGCCAGGATCAGTTTCGCCACGCCGAAGAAAGCGCGCTTTCCGACACCGCCTATTTCATCGACCGGGCGGCGCGGCTTTATGGCTACCCGCATTTTATCTGCGACACCGGCGGGTCGATCTGTGAATGGGTGGATGGCGATGACCCAAACGATCCGCTGCTCACGGAGCTCTCCGCGCATTGCCTGCTGATCCGCCTTGAGGGCACTGAGGCGCATACCCAAGAGCTCATCCGCCGCTTTGACCGTGCGCCCAAACCGATGTGCTATCAGCCCGAATTCCTGACCCAGGCCTGGGCGGACTACCTCTCAGAGACAGGTGAGGCCGAGGCGCAGGTCAACCCCGACAGCTTTATCCGCTGGACCTATGCCCGCGCGCTGGCGCACCGCAAACCGCGCTATGAGGCGATGGTGAAATGGGGTGTGAGCGTCACCGCAGATGAGGTGGCCACGGTCGAGACCCCTCACGATTTCGAGACCTTGATCGCCCGCGCCCTTGAGCGTCGCGCCAAGACGGATATGTAAGGGCGACTGGCCAGCCGCCTTTCGAAAGTAAATCCAATGCCCATCAAAATCCCCGCCGACCTGCCCGCCTATTCCGTGCTCACGCGCGAAGGTGTCATGGTGATGAGTGACGATGACGCCGCCCGCCAGGATATCCGCCCGTTGCGCATCGGGCTCGTCAATCTGATGCCCAAGAAAATTCAGACGGAAAACCAGTTCGCCCGCCTCATTGGGGCCACGCCTTTGCAGATTGAGCTCTCCCTCATCCGCATGTCCGAACACCGCACGAAAAACACGGCGGCCGAACATATGGAAAGCTTCTATCGCCCGTTTTCCGAAGTGGCCGCGACGGGTGAGAAATTCGATGGCTTGATCATCACCGGCGCCCCGATTGAGCATCTGAACTTCGAAGAGGTCACCTATTGGGATGAACTCTGTCAGCTCTTTGACTGGACGCGGACCCATGTCCACTCCACCTTTGGTATCTGCTGGGGCGGGATGGCGATGATCAACTATCTGCACGGGGTCAAAAAACACATGCTGACGGACAAGGCCTTTGGCTGCTTTCGGCATCGCAACATGGCCCCAGCCTCGCCCTTCTTGCGCGGGTTTTCGGATGATTGCGTGATCCCGGTCAGCCGTTGGACGGAGATGCGCCAGGATGAGATCGACGCCGCCGGTGGTATGAAAACGCTGCTAAGTTCGGATGAGGTTGGCCCCTGCCTGGTGGAAGATCCAGACCATCGCGCGCTCTATATTTTCAACCACCTCGAATATGACAGCGACACGCTCAAGCAGGAATATGATCGCGACGTGGAAGCCGGAACACCGATCAATGTCCCCGGCAACTATTACCCCGAAGATGACCCGACGCGCGCGCCGCAAAACCGGTGGCGGTCGCATGCGCATCTGCTCTACGGCAATTGGGTGAATGAGATCTATCAATCCACGCCGTTTGAGATCGATGTCATTGGATCGTAACGTGAGTCTGAAACTGCTTCTCTTTCTTGGTGTTGCACTGGCCATCTTTTGGGCGGTGACGCTGTGGCGTGCGGGCCAGACCGAGGCCCGCGCGGAGGCCGCTTTCCCCCCTGAAGGTCAGTTTCTGGAGGTGGATGGTCACAAGGTACATGCGGTGGTGATGGGATCCGGGCCTGATCTGGTCTTGATCCACGGCTCATCGGGCAGCACCCGTGACATGACCTTCCATCTGGCCCCGATCCTGGCAGAGCGCTACCGCGTCTTTGTGTTTGACCGACCGGGTCTGGGCTATTCGGATCCGGTCTCACCGGATGGGTCGAGCATCACAGATCAGGCCGCCACCCTTGTCGCCGCCGCCCGTGAGTTGGGCGCGGAAAAGCCCCTTGTCGCGGGCCATTCCTATGGGGGGGCTGTCGCGCTGGCCTGGGCGGTGCATCACCCGGACGACATATCTGGCCTGGTGGCGCTCTCCGCGGCCTCGCACCCGTGGGACACTGGGCTGACCACCTATTACAAGATCCTGTCCCATCCCGTTTTGGGCCGCATCGTGATCCCTTTGATCGCGGCCTATGTCAGCGATGACATCGTACAACGGGAATTGATTTCTGTGTTCGAACCCGAGAGCCCGCCAGATGGCTACAGCGCCCATTTCGGCCCTGAGATGACGCTCCGCCGCGCCCAAACGCGGTCAAACGCCTTGCAACGGCGCAACCTGCTGGAGGAGATTGAGGCCCTCTCCCCCCGCTATCCCGAAATCGACGTTCCGGTGGAAATTCTCCATGGCGATGCAGACTGGGCCGTGGGCCTGCACATCCATTCCATCCCCTTGCGCGATGCCGTGGACGAGGCGCATCTGGAAATCCTTGAGGGCCAAGGCCACATGATCCAGCACACAGCGCCCGAGGCCGTCATCGACGCCATTGACCGCGCGGCCAAACGCGCCGGTCTAACCCCCTGATTGCACCGATGAATTGCACTAGAGCAACGCCTCCCCCATAGTGGCTGAAACTTTGGGAGGGATCATTATGGAGCTGCCTTTCGACGGGGCCATCACCGCGTTCTTTGAAGACCCCGCGCAAAAAGACCTGCGCGACGCGATCGAGAGTGCTCAGAAGGATGACATCCTGTCGAAGAGCTACCCCCATGACGCGCGGATGAAGCGCAAAGCCTATGAGGCAGAGCTTGAGGCGCTCCAGATCGAACTGGTCAAGCTTCAGGCTTGGGCCAAGGAGACCGGCGCGCGGGTGGCGATGGTGTTTGAAGGCCGCGACGCTGCCGGAAAAGGCGGCACGATCAAGCGCTTCCGCGAGTATCTTAATCCACGTGGCGCGCGCGTCGTTGCGCTCTCCAAACCCTCGGACACCGAGACCACGCAATGGTATTTCCAGCGCTACATTGATCACCTGCCCTCCGGCGGTGAACTCGTGTTCTTTGACCGGTCCTGGTACAATCGCGGCGTGGTCGAACATGTCTTCGGCTTTTGCGAGCACGATCAGCGGGAACATTTCTTTGCCCAAGTGCCCGATTTTGAAAAACTTCTGGTCGATGAAGGCATCCACCTTTTCAAATTCTGGCTCAACGTCGGCCGCGCCGAACAGCTGCGCCGCTTTCTGGGCCGGGAGAATGACCCGCTCAAGCAATGGAAACTCAGTTGGATTGACGTCGAAGGCCTCAAAAAATGGGAGGCCTATAGCGACGCCATCCGCGAAACCCTGACCCGCAGCCACAGTGACGCGGCCCCTTGGACGGTGATCCGTTCTGACGACAAGCGCCGCGCGCGGCTTGAGGCGATCCGCCACGTGCTGCGCCATCTCGACTATGCGCGCAAGAACGCGGATGCGATCGGCGCGCCCGACCCTGCCATCTGCGGAGGTCCCGAGATCTGGGATGCCTAAACGCGGCTATCACCACGGCAATCTGCGCCAGGCCCTCGTTGAGGCGGCGCTGACCCTCATTGAGGCCAAAGGTCCCACCGGTTTCACGCTATCCGAGGCGGCCAAACAGGCGGGCGTTACCCCCGCCGCGGTCTACCGCCATTTCGAAGGCCGCGATGACCTGATCGCTGAGGCAGCCCGCCAAGGCTATGAGATTTTCGCAGGCGTCATGCAATACGCCTACGATAAGGGCCAACCCTCTGCCATGGCCGCCTTTGAGGCGACAGGCCGCGCCTACCTCGCCTTCGCGCGCCGCTATCCCGGCCACTACATCGCGATGTTCGAAAGCGGTATCTCGGTCAACCGCAACCCCGATCTTGCCGCCATCTCGGCCAAGGCCCGCGCCGTCCTCGAACGCGCCGCCGAAGAGCTGAGCCAACACATCCCCCCCGAAAAACGCCCTCCGCCTGCGATGTTTTCCGCCCATGTTTGGGCCATGTCTCACGGCGTGGTCGAGCTTTTCGCGCGCAATTCGCCCGGCACCCAAAGCCCGTTTTCGCCCGAAGACCTGCTTGAAACCGGGATCGGTGTTTACCTGCGGGGCTTGGGCCTTATTCCGCCGGACCGGTAAGCGCCTCTTTGA
>JBCCDT010000057.1:0-24231 GCA_039030635.1 Pseudomonadota bacterium | reverse complement strand
GACCGCGTTTGAATGGATGATGCGGCAACGCGGGGACCTCACCTGTTTTCACGAGCCGTTCGGCATGGCTTGGTACCAGGGGCCTGAGGCCCGCGCACCGCGACCTGCGCCCGAGGCCAAACGCCGGCCCCGCGCCACGTTCGCGCGTGTTTGGGAGGATATTCAAAGCGCGGCGCAGACGCAGCCAGTCTTTGTCAAAGACATGCCGCATCACACCGATCACCTTTGGGATGAGGCCTTTCTGGATCGCATCACCCACAGCTTTCTGATCCGCCAGCCTGTGAAGGTTCTGGCCTCGCTTGAGAGGTCCTACAAAAAGGCCGGAATGCAGGAGGGGTTTGAACCCCATGAGATCAGCTTTGCCCCGCAGCAGGCCCTGTTTGATATCTTGCGCCAGCGGGGGCAGACACCCCCGGTGTTGGACAGTGATGACCTGCTCGAAGACCCCGAAACCATGGTTCGGGCCTATTGCGACGCCATCGGCATCCCGTTTCTGCGCCATGCCCTGTCCTGGGACCCCGGAGCGCGGGATGACGTGCTGTGGTATGATGGCAATGACGAGATCTGGCACGCGTCTTTGCGCGACAGTGACGGGCTAAAGCCGATCCCACGGCAGCCCAAAGACCCGGGCGATTTGCCCGCTGAGCTTGCTGCGCTTCATGACAGGTTTCAGCCCCATTACAACGCGCTTCACGCGCACAGGTTGCGCCCTCAAATGGTGACAGGATGACCAAAAGCGTTCGTGAAAAAGTGGTTGAGTTGATCGGGGAAGACGGCATCGCACACGCCTTTGCGCCGATCGAGGATGCCAGCGGCCTGCCCAATGCGGCCTATTGGTCGCAAGAGTGGCTCAACCTGGAGCAAGAGCATTGCTTTCGCCGTGCCTGGGTGTTCGCTGGCGCGACAGCGGAGCTGCCGGAGCCCGGCGATATGAAACCCATTGAGATCGGGGGCGCGCCGCTCATTATCCTGCGCGATCAGGATGGAGAGATCCGCGCCTTGCACAATGTGTGTCGCCACCGCGGGACGCGGCTTGTGACGGAGCCGTGCAACAGCATGACCCTGACCTGCCCGTATCATGCGTGGCGCTATGCCCTGAACGGAGAGCTGCGCGCCCGGCCGCATTTCAGCGGCCCCAACACGATGGACCGGTTTCCCGATGGGGGCGGTGACACGCTGGATCTGGTGGCTGTACGCTGTGAGATTTGGAATGGCTGCATTTTCGTCAACGTATCGGGAGATGCCGAACCGCTGGAGACGTGGCTCAAACCACTTTTGGAGCGCACGACGCAATACGATTTCTCGGCCATCCGTTGGGCGGGCAAACTGGAGTTTGAGGTCGATGCGAATTGGAAGCTGGTCTATGAAAATTACATGGAAGGCTACCATGTATTTGCGGTTCATCCCAAGCTCTTGAAATTCGCGCCGATGAATGTCCGCTGGTCGGGTGAGTGGGACCGACATGTTTTCTACAATGACTATATTTTCCCAAAACTGGATGAGGGCCGTGGTGAAGGCCTGCCGCATTATCCGGGGTTGAGCGAGGCGGATGCCAAACGCGGGTTGTGGTTCTTATGTTTTCCGCATTTCGCCGCTGAGGTGTTTCCCGATCAGTTCTCTGTTTTGGTCAGCTACCCCGTGGCCCCGGACAAGACCCGCGAAGAATTGCACGTGTTCTTGATCGGTGATGCCGCGACATCGGAGGCGTACAAAGAGGCCCGTGAGGCGACAATTGCCATGTGGGATGACTTGAACCGAGAGGATTTGGGCATGCTGGCCTTGTTGCAGCAAGGCCGTTTGTCGCCCGCCTATGACGGGGGGCGGCTTAGCCCCCATTGGGAGGGGCCGACCCATGATTTCGGCCGCCGCGTGGTGGAGCGTATTCTGGCGTGAGCCTGTTCCGGCTTGGCGCTGTTACGCGCGGGGCACCTGTCGCGCCTCTTGCGCCAAGGCCTCAATAGCGGCCCAGTCCTGTGCCCGGATCAATGCGTCCGGGGCCACCCAGCTGCCACCCACACAGAGCACATTGTCCAAAGACAGGTAGTGCCCGGCATTGGACGGGGTGACCCCGCCTGTGGGGCAGAAGGCGATTTGAGGCATAGGCGCACCGATGGCTTTGACCGCAGGCGCGCCGCCAGAGGCCTCGGCGGGAAAGAATTTTTGCATGTCAAAGCCGCGCGTCCAAAGCTGCATGGCTTCCGTCGCTGTGGCAGCACCGGGCAACAGGGGCAGGCCTTCTGCCTCGGCCGCCGCCAAAAGCGCGTCGGTTGCGCCGGGTGAGACGCCGAAGGTGGCCCCTGCCTCCTTGGCCGCGCGCACGTCTTGCGGCGTCAAAAGCGTGCCCGCGCCGACATGCCCACCAGCCACCTCCCGCATCAGGTGGATGGCCTCAAGCGCCGCTGGCGTGCGCAAGGTCACTTCCAATGCGGGCAGCCCACCCGCGACAAGAGCCTCGGCCAGGGGTCGTGCGGTGGATGCATCGTTGATCACCAGAACCGGAACAACGGGTGCTAGCGCGCAAATCTCGCGCATCTGTTGGCTGGCGTCACTTGGGGTCAGGGGCATCCGTTCACCTTCTGCTCATCACGGGATCAACACGCGATCCTGGACGGTGTGGCAATGGGCAGCAACGCCCCCATGCGCGTGCCCGTGTCGATCATCCGATTACAAAATCCCCATTCGTTGTCATACCAGCTGACGATGCGGATAAGACCGTCTTTTGTGACCGAGGTTTGTGCGGCGGCAAAGCAGGATGAATGCGGATCGTGGTTGAAATCGATAGATACCATCGGGTCCTCTTCATAGGCGAGGATGCCCGAAAGTTTGCCCTTGGCAGCGGCACGCATTGCGGCGTTCACGTCGTCCACACTTGCCGGGGTTTCGGGCATAAAACTGAGATCGACCAAGGACACATTGGGCGTCGGCACGCGGACGGCGGAGCCTTCTAACCTGCCCTCAAGCTGCGGCAATACCAGCGAGATCGCGCTGGCCGCCCCGGTTGAGGTCGGCACCATCGAAAGCGAGGCCGCGCGCCCGCGGTAGAGATCCCGGTGGCTGCTGTCGTGGCTGGGCTGGTCGCCGGTAAAGGCGTGGATCGTTGTCATGTATCCGGTCTTGATCCCGAAAGCCTCATCCAACACCATCGCGACGGGCGCCAGGCAATTGGTCGTGCAAGAGGCATTGGACACGATCACGTCTGCGGATGTCAGATCATGATGGTTCACCCCGTAGACAACGGTGCGATCCGCGCCCTTCGCCGGGGCCGAGATCAGCACCCGTTTCGAGCCGTTGCGCAGATGCAGCGCGGCCTTGTCGCGGTCGGTGAAAAACCCGGTGCATTCGAACGCCACATCCACGTCCTGCCAAGGCAGATCTTCGGGCGTGCGGATCGCGCTCAACTGAATGGTATGAGGGCCGACGATGAGACACTCCCCCTCCAGCGTCACAGGGGTTTTCAACCGCCCATGGACGCTATCGTATTTCAGCAAATGCGCGAGGGTTTCCGGTGTGGTGAGATCGTTGATCGCGACAACCTCAATATCGCGCCGGTCGTTTTCAAGCAGCGCGCGGAGGACACCGCGCCCGATGCGGCCAAAGCCGTTTATGGCAATTTTGGTGGTCATGTCAGTCTCTCCCTCATGGCGGGTTTTGCGCCTGTGTTTGTTGACATGATAGCGCTAACATATTTTGGCCGCTTAGGAAAGCTTTTGTCGGTTTCATGCGTCCGTAAGTGGGTGATTTTCCGTCCATTATGTGCACCCTTTGATGACGCCGCGCAGCTCTGCAAGACCGCGCAGCCGTCCGATGAGGGGATAGCCCGGTTGCGTAGGCCGTTCGAGATCAGTCAGAAGCGCGTGACCGTGATCCGGGCGGAAGGGAATGGCGTGATCGGCGCGCGCCTCATCACGCCGCCTGCCCTCTTCCGCCAACAAGGCCCGAATGCTTGCGACCATATCGGTGTCCCCGTCTAGGTGTTCGGCCTCGGTGAAACTGTGACGGCGACCATCGCGCGCCCCGGCGCGCCGCGTGTTGCGCAGATGGGCAAAGTGGATGCGCGGGCCAACGGCCTTGATGAACGCCACCGGATCAAATTCGGGGTCCACGCCAAGTGATCCGGTGCAGAACGTGACGCCATTGGCCGGGTGATCCACGGCAGACAGGATTTGGGAATAATCGCCTAGGGTCGACATCACACGCGGCAGACCAAGCAAGGCAAAGGGCGGATCATCGGGGTGGCAACACAGGCGGATGCCAAGCTGTTGCGCCGTTGGGACCACCTCGCCCAGAAAATCAATTAGGTTTGCACGCAAAGTGTCGGGTGTCATCCCGGCATAAATGGCCAACATCGCCCTGACATCATCAAGCGACCAGCGGTTGTTGGCACCGGGCAAACCGGCCACGACCGTGTCGATGAGCGCGCGTTTGTCATCCTCTTGCAGCATCTCAACCCGATCTTTTGCGCGATCCAGGATATCGGCTGCATAATCCTCCTCCGCGCCCTTCCGGCGCAGAAGACAGCAATCAAAGACGGCGAAATCGACCAGATCGAACCGCATCGCGTGACCGCCATTGGCCAGCGGGTATTTGAGGTCCGTCCGGGTCCAATCCAGCAGCGGCATGAAGTTGTAGCAGACCGTTTCAAGCCCGCACTCTGCGAGGTTGCGCAGGCTGTCTTTATAGGCCTCAAGGTGCTGTTTGATCGGCCCGGACTGGGATTTGATCGCCTCAGAGACCGGCAGGCTTTCGACCACGGCCCATGACAGGGCTGAGCGCGCATCACCGGGCTGTTCGATCTCGCGCTTGCGCTGCTGGATGGCGTCTGTTGACCAAACCTGCCCGACGGGCACGTCATGAAGCGCCGACACGATCCCGGTGGCGCCGGTCTGCTTGATCTCGCCAATTGAGATCGGGTCCTTTGGACCAAACCAGCGCCAGGTTTCGATCATGGCGCACCTCGTGCGGCGTCGATGGGGACAAGTGCGCCCTTATGTCGAACCACATGGCGGGCCAGATGGCAGCCATGTTGAATGCCGTCCGCCAGATCGTTGCCCGTCAGGATGCTGGCAAAGACGGCGGCGTTGAAACTGTCCCCGGCGGCGGTGGTATCCACAACATGGGTTGCGGGCTCTACACGGACTTCGCCGCGGTGACCGTGATCTTGATAGAGCACGGACTGATCGCTGTTTTTCACGATGATCCGCGAGATGCCGAGGCGCGCGTACCGATCCAGCGTGGCCAGCGCCGTGGCATCACCGAACCACTCCGCTTCGTCTTCAAAGGAGGGCAAGACAACATCTGCCTCCCCAGCCGCGCGCATGACGGTGTCCTGCATGGCTTGGGTTGAGGTCCAAAGCCGAGGTCTGAGATTGGTATCAAAGGCCACGATTTTGCCGGCTGCGCGGGCTTTGCGGAGGGCCGAGAACACTGTGTCCTGAGACGCCTCATCCAGAATGGCGAGCGTGATGCCAGACAGGTAAATCAGATCAGCCTGATCCATCGCGTGCTGCAGGGCTGCAGGGTCTTGCGCAAGCTGCCTGGCCGCTGATTGACCGCGCCAATAGGAAAAGCTGCGTTCGCCCTGATCGAGATGGATCAAATAGAGCCCCACAGTTTCGCCCGGCCGGTCCTGCACATGGGCGTCACTGATCCCGCTGGCCTGAATGAAACGCCGCATATCGCGGGAGAGTGCGTCATCCCCCACGGCCGTGAAATATCGGATATCAGCCTCCGGTGCGATCTGGGCCAAATACCAGGTCGTGTTGAACGTATCGCCTGCGAAGCCGAGCTTGAACTCACCGTCTTGGTCGGACGAGGAG
This sequence comes from Pseudomonadota bacterium, assembly GCA_039030635.1. GTDB lineage: Bacteria > Pseudomonadota > Alphaproteobacteria > Rhodobacterales > Rhodobacteraceae > Roseovarius. The sequence continues at coordinate 18,415 of JBCCDT010000057.1, read as the reverse complement.
AGCTCTGCCATGCATTCACCGATCGCTGGAAACCGCATCGGTCTACAGAAAATCGTCGCGCCGGGGCGTGAAACTGTCGATCAGGGTGCCGGGCACGAGGCAAAGGCAGCCATGGGTCTGATCCGACGGGATCACGAAACTGTCGCCGGGTCCGAACTCTTGCTCGCGGTCCCCGAGGGTAAAGCGAAACCGCCCGCTTTCGACATAGGTGGATTGCACATGGGGGTGGCTGTGCAGCGCGCCGATGGCGCCGGACGCCTCAAACCGGAAGGCGACGACCATCAGATCGGGATGGTCCGAGAGCACCTGTCGCGTGACATGCTCACCTGTGGGAACAATCGGGAACTGGGACACGGGCCCTCTCCTTCGCGTTACGAAAACAGCATACCACCGTTGAGATCAATATTGGTGCCGGTCATGAAGGCGCTGTCCTCGGACGCAAGAAACAGGACAAGATTGGCCGCATCCTCCACATCGCCCTGACGTTTGAGTGGCGCGTTGGCCTCAAAGCCCCGCCGCCCGGCATCGGGTGTGTGGATATTGTGGAAATCCGTGTCGATCATACCGGGGCAGAGCGCGTTGACCCGGATGTCAGGGCCCAATTCCTTGGCCAAGCCGCGCGTCATCGTCATCACCGCGCCTTTCGCCGTGGCATAGGCCACCGCCCCCGGACCACCGCCATCACGCCCGGCCTGACTGGCCAGGTTGATGATCGCACCCGAGGTCATTTTTTGCAGACAGGCCTTCGTCATCATGAAGGTGCTGGTGAGGTTGAGGCTCATGACCGCATTCCAATGCTCCACCGGCATCTCGGCGATGGTTTTGCGCGCAATCAGACCACCGGCGTTGTTGACCAGAATATCAATGCCGTCAAACGCGTGACAGGTGGCCGTGACCAGAGCATCCACATCGGATTGCTTGTTTAGGTCCCCCTGGAGCGCCATGGCTTTGCCACCCATCGCCATGATCTCGGCCACCGTTTCATCCGCGCCTTTGGAGCTTGAAAAGTAATTGATGGCGACATTGGCCCCTTCTGAGGCGAGCTTGATCGCGACGGCGCGGCCGATGTCGCGGCCTCCACCTGTCACGATGGCGGTTTTCCCGGCGAGTTTCATATCAGTGCATCCTTTCGTGATTTATGGGCGTGACCGCGGCGATGACAGCCGCGGCTTGGTCAACGGAAGGCCCCCGGCATGAGTGTTTTGGGGAGCCATAAAATAATTTCGGGAAAGGCCGCGAGCAGGATCAGGATGGCCAGCATCGGGGCCAAGATGATGATCAACTCACGCATCACTTGCACGACGTTCAGCCCGCCAATGGCCGCTGATATCAGCAAACACAGCCCATAGGGCGGCGTGACCAGGCCAAAGGCCAGCGACACGATACCGATGATGGCAAAGGCAATCGGGTCAACACCACCGGCCTGTGCGACAGGCATCAAGACGGTGCCCAGAATGATGATGGTCGGGATCGCATCGATGAAAAGGCCGAAGACCAGAAACAGACCTGCAATCAGAAGCGCGGTGCCGAAGGGGCCAAACTCCCACGCGGTCAAAAGGCTGACGATCAGGCGCGGGGCGTTGTAGAACGACAAGAGCCAGCCAAATGCCGAGGCTGTCCCGATCGCAAAGAGGGAAATCGCTGCAAATCGCGCGGTGTCATAGAGGATGAAACCAAGATCCTTTGGCGTCACCGTGCGATAAACGAACATGCCGAGGACCAAGGCGTAGAATGCGGCGATGATGGCGCTTTCTGTGGGGGTTACCAAGCCGCCGACAATGCCGCCGATCACAAAGATTGGCGTGAGCAGCGCAAGCGCCGCCCCCTTCCAAGCGGCCCAGAACTCCGACCAATTGGGCGTGGCCGCGACAGGGTAGTTGCGCGCTTTGGCAAAGCCGTACACCGTGGCCATCAAGGCCAGGCCGATCATCAGGCCGGGAATGGCGCCGCCCAGGAAAAGGGAACCCACAGAGACCTGCATGACGCCGCCCCAAACGATCATCAGGATCGAAGGCGGAATGATCACACCCATCACGGATGAGCACGCGGTGATCGCCACGGCAAAGCGGGTGTCGTAGCCCTCTTTCTGCATGGCGGGGATGAGGATTTTCCCGATCCCGGCGGCATCCGCCGTGGAGGAGCCGGAAATGCCGGCAAAGAGCATCGAGACCGCCACATTCACATGCCCCAACCCGCCCGGCATCCAACCGGTCAACACGCGGGCCAGTTCAATCAAGCGGTCGGTCACTTTGCCGGAATTCATCAGGTTTGCGGCCAGCAGAAAGAACGGCACGGCCAACAGGATGAAGGAATTGTAGGACTGAAACATCCGGTCCAGCACGATGAAGGGCGTCAGGCGCAGCTCAAGCAGAACCACAGGGATCGTCGCGATGCCCAGGGCAAAGGCCACCGGAATGCGGATCAAGATCAGCACCAGAAAAGCCGCGATCAGCATGGTCGCCGCAGTGGACGTATCAAGGATCATCTCTAGGCTGTCTTTCGCTGCAAAAATTGCGATATGTCTTGTGACAGCCTGTAGCCCGCCAGCAGACACCAAAACCCACCCGCAATCGGAACCGAGACATGTGTGATGGCCAGGTTGGCGCGCATCATGACAGAGCGCTGATTGCCGCCAAATTCCGTGTATTCAATTCCGTAGATCACGAACAACGCGCCGAAAAGCATGATGGCCAGGTGGACAATGCCGTTTTGCAGCAGTCGCAAAACCGGGTGGGTCGCATCCGGGGTGATCCGCACATCAAAGTGCGTTCCGTCCCAGACGGCAACGATGGAGCCGATCATCACGATCCAGACAAAGAGGAACGTCGCCAGCTCTTCGGTCCAGAGATATGTGGGGATAAGGCCGGTGTAGCGCGACAGCACCTGCATCGCGACGGGGATCGCAAGCGCCCCCATCAAAACGCCCAGCAAGATGCGCAGTCCAAAGCAGAACCGAGTGAGGATGTGATCTAACATGGTGTGCCCGTGTCCCAACGGCTGACGGCCGCGCGGTCAAAATGTGGTGTTGGCGGGCGGGTCGCAGTCCGCGCTGCCCGCCAACAGACAGATCACATTCCTCGTACGTTTTCGAGCAACTCGGTCGCACCCAGCTCTTCGGCATAGGCATCTTGCACCGGCTGCACCAGTTCGAGCATCTTTTCGCGGCCTGCAAACTCATGCACTTCGATTTGACCGGCATCGATCATGGCCTGAAGCTTTTCGCCGTCCTGACCGCTTTCCAACGCGCGTCCAAAGGCACCTGCCTTGGCACCGGCGGACATGATTGCGGCCTGCAGATCCTCGGGCAAGGCGTCAAAGATTTTGGCCGACATCACAATGGGGCGCACGGTGATCGTGTGCTGGGTCAAAGAGATATGCGGCGCAACCTCGTAGAATTTCAGGTTCTGGATGGAGGCAGCTTCGTTTTCGAACCCTGCGATCACCCCGGTCTGAATGGCGTTGTAGACCTCATTATAGGCGATGGCAGATGGGGCCGCACCCACGGCAGAGAATGTCTGCGCCTGGATTGGAGCGCCCATGACGCGCATGCGGTGACCTTCGAGCTCATCCATATTGGTGATGGGTTCCGCAGAGGCGAGGTTGCGCACACCGCCACCGTGGTAGCCCACAATCACGATGCCTGCGGCTTCGCGCAGATCTTCTTCGAGCGGTTTGAGCGCGTCGGATGACAAGACCGCGTTCCAATGGTCCAGATCGCGGAACAGGAACGGCATATCCATCAACGGAATGGATTCGGAGAAGACGGCCATGTTGGAGGGCGCAAGGATCGTGTAGTCGACCGCGACACCCTGGTTGAGATAGGTCACATAGTCGGATTCGACCCCAAGTTCCCCGTTCAGGCGCAGGTCAAACGTGACCTCACCATCATATTCTTCGGCAACCAGGCGTTCGAATTCGCGCAGTGTTTTGGTAAACGCATGCTCTTCGTCAAACATGCTGGCCCCGCGCAAGGTGACATCAGCATGGGCTGCTGAGATCGAACCAAGCAAGACGGACGCCACGGCGAACGATTTCAGTGAAAAGTTGAACATTCTATCCTCCCAGATCAAGTTCAGGTCTTTGGTCCCGCGGCGGTGCGCCGCCAAAGTATGTTTCAAAAGCGGTGCAGGATGGTGCGCCTGTCTCAGACATGCCTTATTGGCCGTCTGAAACCCTCCTGGCGCGCACGGTTGCGCCGCTCTTATTTTGCCACCCAAACCGAAAACTGGGATACTAGTCAACACAAAATTCATTTTTTTGTTGGGCAACGAACATCACCGCCCCTGAAATTTTATGTCGCCTAGTATCCAAGTTTGCGCTATTGTCTTGGAAGGTGACCTGCCACACTATGGGCAGGCAAAATATGGATAGGCACATCATGGCGGCCCTCGACAACCTTGAACGATTGACAAGCAAAGACGTCGTGTTTGACGCGCTTTACGGGCAGATTGTCCGGCTTGAATTGCTGCCAGGAACAAAGATTTCGGAAACCGATGTTGCCAAGACATTTGGCTGCTCACGCCAACCGGTCCGCGAGGCCTTTACCCGGTTGGCCAAGCTCAATCTGCTGCTCGTGCGGCCGCAACGGGCAACCATCGTGCGGCCCTTTTCCCGGCGGTTGATCGCGAATGCGCGCTTTGTTCGGACGGCGGTGGAGCTGGAGGTTGTGCGCACCGCTGCGCGACAGCGCGACACCTCAATCGACGCAGCGCTCAAGGCCAACTTGCGCGAACAATCCGTGGCGATCGCGGCGGAAGATGTCGGCGCCTTCCACGATCTGGATTACAAATTTCATCGGCTTTTGTGCCGGTCAGCACAACAGGATTTTGCCTTTGATATCATCGCGGAAAACAAGGCCCAGGTTGACCGCCTGTGCCTTTTGTCGCTGACAAGCACCGAGGCGATGGATGTCTTGTATCAAGATCACGAAACGCTGTTGAAAGCGTTGTTTGAAAGTGATGAGGGCACCGCGGATCAGATCCTGCGCACCCACCTCGATCGGCTCACACCGACGATTGAGGCCATCTATACCACCCATAAGGCCTATTTCGACGAATAGAGCGTTGAGCGCGTGGCAAAGCACGCCCCCTTGCCCCACCTGACAAGTCCCTCCGACTGGCGATGGTAGGTGCCCACTGGGATGTGCCCCGACCAAATCGCACCGGACGCCAGCCAACCGGGCAAGGATCAAGGCATCTCCGAACCAGCCAATGGCCGCTTTCGATACATGACGCGCCAAACGATTAGAGTTGCGTTTGAATTTTGTGCCCAGGCGCGAAGAGCAAACGCACCTGAGTGACGGTTTTGTCCTGATCCCACGTGGTCCGATCTATCGTGAACACCGCGCTGGCCTCTGGGCATTGCAGCAGCGCCGCCTGATCCCCTGTGGCAGAGCGCGCCGAGAATCCAATCTGTCCGTGCGTATATGGCGTGTTCTTGAGGAGCCATTCATTGGCGCTGATGGTCTCAAACCCTTCGCCCGGGGCATTGGCAAGAACGTTTGGATCGATCCAACGATCCTCCAGGGCGTAAGGCGCGCCATCGGCAAGATGCAGCGCCACCACATGCAAGAGCGGGCTTGCATCCCCCGTCTTGAAGCTGCCCTGAATGATGGCGTCAGGCACGATCTTCTCAAACGAGACGCGCCGGTATGTATATGTCTGACCCCGATCCTCGACCTCGGTGCGGATCACCGCGATGTTCATCGTGGCCTTCGCGATTGGCTGCGCGGCGACCCGTGTCCCGGCCTTGCGCCTGCGATCCAAGAGACCGCTTTCAGCCACCGCGCGCAAAGCTCGGTTGACCGTTGTTCGCGCGCATCCGAACTCTTGCGCCAGATCGGCCTCATTGGGAATGAGGTCGCCCGGTTTCCATTCGCGGGCATGAATGCGGCGCAGAACCTCTGTCTGAACGCTCTGCCAATCTCGAAAGGTTTGCGTCGTCATATTGCGTCTTTCAAGGCGTCAATTGTGCGCTTGTATGCCGAGGTGATCTGCTCATGCGCAATGTGGCGCCCGTCGGTGACCATGTGCCGGCCCGCGGACCAGACATCGCGCACAAGACCATCATCGCCTGCGAAAATCCAAGCATCGAGGGCCGTGTCTTCGGCGCGGCCCCACAGGGTCGGATTGTCCGTGTCCAACGCCAGGATATCGGCCCAATACCCGGGTTCCAACCGCCCGACTTTGCGCTGCGCTGCCTGCGCGCCGCCTGCTAGAGCGGCCTCAAACATGCGCCGCCCGGTTGATCGCTCAGGCGTGGCGAAGGCCGCTCTTGTTCCGTCGCGCAGGCGCTGAGAATAGTCCAGCGTGCGCAGTTCATCACAAAGGGAAATGCGGATGTTGCTGTCAGACCCAATGGCAAATTGGCCCTGCGCGTTGATCCAACGAACCGCGTCAAAGATACCGTCGCCAAGGTTGCTTTCCGTGATGGGGCAAAGCCCCGCGACCGCCCCGGTCCGCGCAAGACGCACGGTTTCGTCCGGGTTCATCTGTGTGCAATGGATCAGGCACCAGCGCGCATCCAACGTCATGTTGTCCAACGCCCATGCGACGGGTGTTGCGCCCCAATGCGCCTGCACTTCTTCGACTTCCGCGCGTTGCTCTGCCAAATGCATGTGGATGGGACCGGTCGGAAAATGCTCGGTGTACGAGCGCAATGCATCTTGCCCCACGGCCCGCAAAGAATGAGCCGCGACACCATGTGTCGTGTCGTCAGGCAGGGCCGACAGCGCGCCAACGGCCTCGTCGCGCAACCGTTGAAACCTGTCCAGATCGTTTCCAAACCTGATCTGGCCATCTGTCAGGGCACGACCATCGCAGCCCCCGACTTCGTAGTGAACCGGCAAGAGGCATAGCCCGATACCGCTTTGCGCCGCGGCCGCGGCCACCCGTTCCGACATCTCAGCCAAATTGGCGTAAGGCGCGCCGCCCGGGCGATGATGCAAGTAGTGAAATTCGGCATTGGTGGCGTAGCCCGCTTCCAGCATCTCCATCTGAACGAAGGCTGTGATGGCTTCGATATGGTCCGGGGTGAGCCGGTCCAGAAACCGGAACATAAGCTGTCGCCAGGTCCAAAAACTGTCGCTCGGGTCGGGTCCGCGCCGTTCGGTCAACCCGGCCATCGCGCGTTGAAAGGCGTGGCTATGTGCATTCACCGGCGCAGGCAACAGCAGGTCGGTGCGAGTGCCTTGGGGCGCGACCCCTGTTTGGACTTGTGCGATCCGCCCATCATCCCTGATCTCGACACAGACATCCGAGGCCCAGCCAGACGGCAGCAGCGCTGATTTGCTCCAGATCGTTTTCATCGGGCTCTCGCTTGACAAGGTTTTTATGTATGCACATAAAAACAGCACGGGCACCGAAACGCAAGCAAGGCCATGGATATGCTGTTGACCAATGTACGGGTTGCGACGCTTCAGTCTGATCACAGCTTTGGTTTGATCGATAACGGCGCCCTTGCCTTGGACGCAGATGTGATCGCATGGGTCGGGTCCGCGTCAGATGTGCCAGACCGGTTTCAGACCCTGCCGCGCCACGACCTAGAGGGAAGACTTGTCACGCCCGCGTTGATCGATTGCCACACACATGTCGTGTTCGGTGGCAACCGGGCGGCTGAGTTTGAGCAGCGGTTAAACGGAGCAAGTTACGAAGACATCGCCAAAGCAGGCGGCGGCATCGCCTCAACCGTCACTGCGACGCGCGCGGCCTCGGGCGACCAATTGCTCGCGGAGGCCCTGATGCGGGTTGACGCGATGATCGCCGAAGGTGTGAGCTTGATCGAGGTGAAATCCGGCTACGGGCTGGACCACGCGACCGAGTTGAAGATGCTGCGCGTTGCTCGTGAGATTGCGAAAGCGCGGCCCATAGATGTCCGAACCAGTTTTCTGGGCGCGCATGCGGTTCCGCCGGACTACGCGGGCAAGCCCGATGCCTATATTGATGAGCTGTGCATCCCGACCTTGCGCGCCGCCCATGCCGAAGGGCTGGTCGACGCCGTTGACGGGTTCTGCGAGGGCATCGCCTTTGACAGGGGTCAGATCGCTCGGGTCTTTGCGGTCGCACAAGAGCTGAACCTGCCGGTCAAGCTTCATGCCGAGCAGCTGTCGCATATGGGCGGGGCCGCAATGGCCGCGCAGTTTGGTGCGCTGAGCGCGGATCATGTGGAATATGCGACAGAGGCTGACGCTATGGCCTTGTCCAAATCTGGCACCGTCGCAGTCCTTTTGCCCGGCGCATTCTATACGCTGGGCGAGACACAGGCGCCCCCTATCAACGCGTTCCGAGATCACGGTGTTCCCATGGCCGTGGCGACCGATTGCAATCCCGGTTCGTCGCCTCTGACCTCGCCCTTGTTGGCGATGAACATGGCGTGCACCCTATTTGGGATGACCCCGTTAGAGGCCCTGCACGGTGTCACGGCCCAGGCCGCCCGCGCGCTTGGGGACACAACCCGAGGCCGCATTATCGCCGGGCTGCGCGCCGACCTGAACATCTGGAACGTCGCGCATCCCGCAGAGCTGCCCTACCGGATCGGGTTCAATGCGTTGCACGCCCGTATTTTCAAAGGTGCGCTATGACCATTACGCTGACACCCGGCCAAACGCGCCTGGCGCAATTGCGGGATATCTGGTCCGGGGATCAACCCGTCAAACTTGATCCAAGCGCGCATCCCGCAATCCGCGCCGCGGCCAAGGCTGTCGCCAAAGCCGCATCTGGCGATGACGCGGTCTATGGGATCAACACAGGCTTTGGAAAACTGGCCAGCATCAAGATTGCGCCAGACGATGTGAAAACCCTGCAGCGCAACCTGATCCTGTCGCATTGCTGCGGCGTGGGGGATCCGTTGGACAGGGCCACGACGCGGTTGATGATGGTTTTGAAACTGCTGTCGCTTGGGCGTGGGGCCTCTGGCGTTGCCCCGACGACCATCAGCACCCTTGAGGCGATGTTGGCCAAGGGTGTGATGCCCGTGATCCCAAGCCAAGGATCCGTCGGGGCGTCGGGCGATCTGGCCCCGCTGGCCCACATGGCCGCCGCCATGATCGGCGAAGGTGAGGTTGTGTTTGAAGGCGCGCGCATGCCTGCGGCGGACGCGATGGCAAAGGCCGGGATCACGCCAATCGTGCTTGGCCCCAAAGAGGGTTTGGCGCTGATCAATGGCACGCAGTTTTCGACCGCCTGCGCTTTGGTCGGTCTTTGGGGCGCGTGGCAAAACGCGGCAACCTCTGTGGTGACCTGCGCCATGTCGACAGACGCGATCATGGGATCCACTGCGCCATTGCAGGATGCCATTCACACCCTTCGCGGGCATCCGGGCCAAATCGCAGTCGCACGGGCGCAATCGGCACTCATGGCGGGCTCAGAGATCCGGGAAAGCCATGTGAAGGGCGATACCCGCGTGCAGGACCCCTACTGCATCAGGTGCCAGCCTCAGGTGACCGGGGCGGCGATGGACCTGCTGCACTATGCGGCGCGCACGTTGGAGATTGAAGCGAACGCGGTCACGGACAATCCGCTGGTTCTGGTCGATGATGACCTGATCGTGTCCGGGGGCAATTTCCACGCGGAACCCGTGGGTTTTGCCGCCGATCAAATCGCCGTTGCGGTGTCTGAGATCGGGGCCATTGCCCAGCGCCGTGTGGCCTTGATGGTCGATCCGACGCTGAGCTTTGATCTGCCTCCCTTTTTGACGCCGGACCCGGGGTTGAATTCCGGCCTGATGATTGCCGAGGTCACAACCGCCGCGTTGATGAGCGAGAACAAACATCTGGCCAACCCATGCGCGACGGACAGCACACCGACATCTGCGAACCAAGAGGATCACGTGTCGATGGCCGCACATGCCGCGCGGCGGTTGCTGCGCATGAACGCAAACCTCAACGTGATCCTCGGGGTCGAAGCGATGTGTGCGGCCCAAGGGATTGAATTTCGCGCGCCCTTGCAAACCAGTGAACCGCTCATGCGGGCCATCAATGTATTGCGCGAGGCGGTCCCCAGCGTCACGGAGGATCGCTACTTGGCCCGGTGCATAGAGGCCGCGGGTGACCTCGTCGCGTCAGGCACGCTGAGCACTTCGGTTGATCTTTCGGGCTTTGTCACAGGAGCAGTGGAATGACCCCTGTTTCTGTCGTCCAAGGCTCTGGCCCGGTGGTCTTGGGCCTGCCGCATGCAGGGGTTTTCGTACCCAGTGATATGCGTGCCAACCTCAACGCGACAGGGCGCAAACTCACCGATACCGATTGGCACATTGATCGCCTTTATGAGGGGCTCTTGCCGCATGTCACGACCGTCAAAGCCAATTTCCATCGCTACGTGATCGACGCCAACCGAGACCCCACAGGCAAGAGCCTGTACCCAGGGCAAAACACAACGATGCTCATCCCGCTCACGGATTTTGACGGTGCGCCGATCTGGGACGTCCCACCAAACCCGCGGGATTTAGAGGCGCGGCTTGAGGCCTTTCACACGCCCTATCATGCCGCGCTCGCGGCAGAGCTTGACCGCGTCAGGGCCATGCACGGCGTTGCCATTTTGTATGACTGCCATTCGATCCGCTCTGTGATACCGCATCTGTTCGAAAACATTTTGCCGGACTTCAACATCGGCACGAATTGTGGTGCGACATGCGCCCCCGATGTTGAAGCCGCAGCGGTCGCGATTTGCGAAGATGCCACCCTTTACAGCACGGTCTTGAACGGCAGGTTCAGGGGCGGATGGACAACGCGCCGCTACGGACAGCCTGCGTTGGGCATCCATGCGATCCAGATGGAACTCGCCCAATCCACCTACCTCAGGGATGAAGCCGACCCTTGGGTCTTTGACGAAGACAAGGCCGCGCGCTTGCGCCCGCATCTGACCAAAATCCTCTCAACTTTGGCCGGTTTGGCCCCAACGCTTGGAGGCTCCACATGACCAACTCCCGCCATAACATTCGAGATGTGTTTCCCCCCACCGGCCTGGAGATCACAGCGAAAAGCTGGCTCACCGAGGCACCACTGCGGATGTTGATGAACAACCTGCACCCCGACGTGGCCGAAAACCCCCATGAGTTGGTGGTCTATGGTGGGATCGGTCGGGCCGCCCGCACGTGGGAGGATTTTGATGCCATCGTCGAGGCCTTGAAAACCCTCGAAGAGACCCAAACCCTGTTGGTGCAATCGGGCAAACCGGTGGGCATTTTCAACACCCACAAAGATGCGCCCCGCGTGCTGATCGCGAACTCAAACCTCGTGCCACATTGGGCGACATGGGATCACTTCAACGCGCTCGATCAAAAGGGCCTCGCCATGTACGGGCAGATGACCGCCGGGTCCTGGATCTACATCGGTACGCAAGGCATCGTGCAAGGCACGTATGAGACCTTCATGGAGGCCGGTCGCCAGCATTATGACGGCAACCTCAAGGGGCGCTGGATCCTGACCGGCGGGCTTGGCGGCATGGGTGGCGCGCAACCGCTGGCCGCGGTGATGGCGGGGGCGTGTTGTCTGGCGGTGGAATGCGATGAAACCCGCGCGGATTTTCGGCTGCGCACCCGCTATGTCGATGAAAAGTCCCATGACCTGGATGAGGCTTTGGCGATGATCAAGGCATGGACGCAGGCGGGTGAGACCAAATCTGTCGCGCTGATCGGCAATGCCGCCGACGTGTTTCCCGAGCTTGTGAAGCGCGGGGTCAGGCCGGATATGGTGACGGACCAAACTTCGGCCCATGATCCGGTTCACGGCTACCTGCCGCAAGGGTGGAGCGTGGCCCAATGGCGCGAAGAACAGGATAGAAATCCCAAGGCCGTCGAACAAGCGGCGCGCGCTTCCATGAAGGTCCAGGTGGAGGCCATGGTGGCGTTCTGGAACGCCGGCGTTCCCACCTTGGACTACGGCAACAACATTCGCCAAGTCGCCCAGGAAGAAGGGTTGGAAAACGCCTTTGCGTTTCCGGGCTTTGTGCCAGCTTATATTCGCCCGCTTTTTTGTCGCGGTATTGGTCCGTTCCGTTGGTGCGCGCTCTCAGGTGATCCTGAAGACATCTACAAGACCGATGCCAAGGTCAAAGAGCTGATCGACGATCCGCATTTGCACAACTGGTTGGACATGGCGCGCGAGCGGATCAGTTTTCAGGGTTTGCCCGCCCGCATCTGTTGGGTGGGTCTTGGTCTGCGGCACAAACTTGGCCTGGCCTTCAACGAAATGGTCCGCTCAGGCGCGTTGAGCGCGCCTGTGGTCATTGGCCGCGACCATTTGGACTCCGGTTCCGTTGCCTCGCCCAACCGCGAAACCGAGGCGATGAAAGACGGGTCAGATGCGGTCTCTGATTGGCCGCTCTTGAACGCGATGCTGAATGTTGCTGGCGGGGCGACCTGGGTGTCGTTGCATCATGGTGGCGGTGTCGGCATGGGCTTTTCCCAGCATTCCGGCATGGTCATCTGTTGTGATGGGTCAGAAGACGCAGATCGGCGCATCGCGAATGTGCTCTGGAATGACCCTGCAACGGGCGTCATGCGTCATGCGGATGCGGGGTATGAGGACGCCCTGAATTGCGCGCGGGAGCAGGGATTGAACCTGCCCGGTATTTTGGGGAGATAAGCCCGACAGGTGCACCGGCTCGGCGTGTGAGGCGCATGACACGCGCCCCCGGCGCGCCAGTTGCACCCTTCTGCAAACCCCGCGCGAGGCATCCGATCAAGGCGGTTGCGTATGGTCCCCAGCTACGCAAAGCCGAACCCTAGAGGCGCTGCAACCTCCTGTTGGCGGACGGAGCGGACGTTTAGACATTCCGTTGCAGAGCCGCGCATCGTTGGGCCGCGGTATGGCGATCTTTACTTTGAATGGCAGCGGTTTATCCCGGCCACATCCGCGCAAGATCTGGGCTGTGCGCCTAGTTCAACCAAATCGCCGTGCCGTGTGGGCGGCCCGACGATGCGCGGCGGCCCAAGGGGCCTTGAGTCCGCGCCGCTTGTGATAATGGGTTCAAAGGTCTGCCAAATGTCAGGAACGCGGACGAAGCGTTCGTTCCCATTTTGCCCTGGTAGCGCATCGTTGGGCCGCGGGACGGCGATCTGTGCTTTGAACAGCAGCGCTTTATCACAACCAAATCCGCGAAACATCCGAGCTGTGCGCCCAGTGTAACCAAATCGCCGTGCCCTGGAGGCGGCCCGACGATGCGCGGCGGCCCGGGGGGCCTTGATCCCGCGCCGGGTGCCTTCGAGCAGCACGTCAGGTGGCGGCTACGCGGACAAAGCGGACCTGAAATCTTGTCTGCCTGACGACAGTTTTCGCCCGGTCGCACCTGAACCAAGGCGCAAAACGGCCGTGCGTATTACCCTTTGCCGTAGCGACTTAGGATCATCGAAACGCAGCTTTCAACGATCGCGGCCATCTCTGCTTCCGTCACAATGTCCGCGCCAAACAATACCGGCCAAAAGGCCTTGGATTTGATCAGTGCGAGAAACTCATCGGCGGCGCCTTCGGGATCCGCGATGTTGAGCTGACCATCCTCCGTAGCAGCGCGCATCATTTCCGTGATCGACGAGGTCGAATCTATTTTACCCTGGGTTTCGGCGGCCAGCTCCGGGTTGCGCAAGGTTTCGCTGACAACCATCCGCGCCATGGACATCACGTCAGGCGAGATCAAAAGCCGCCCTTCTGCCCAAGCCAGTTCCGTCAGTTGGTCCCGAATGGGAACACCGGATTGGTATTGGATGTTGAGGCTGTCAGAAATCCGTTCAGAGAGGATCGCCACAATGGAGCGAAACAAATTCTCTTTACTTTCAAAGTGTTTGTAGACGGTCCGCTTGGACACTTCCGCCTTGGCAGAGATGCGATCCATACTGGCCGCGGCAAAGCCTTTCTCCTGAAACTCCGCCACGGCAGCTTCAATGATCTGGTCGCGCTTGGGCGACTTGGTGGAGGGGTCCGAGCACATGGGCTGTGGGTATAGGGGCGGCGCGCACGCTTGGTCAACATCAGGTGTAAACGGACCCGTTTACATGCGACCAATTTGACGCTAGTGTAAACGCGCCAGTTTACCTTCCTTTGGAAACCAGCCCAGGAGCTTTCCCAATGAGTTTTAATCTGAACCTGAACGGCAAGACGCATGAAGTCGATGCCGAACCAGGCACCCCATTGCTGTGGGTGATCCGCGATGAATTGAAATTGACAGGCACCAAGTTCGGGTGCGGTGTGGCCTCTTGCGGGGCGTGCACGGTGCATTTGGATGGCGCGCCCGTGCGGTCCTGCCAGACCTATATCGATGATGTAGAAGGCGCCGAAATCACGACCATCGAGGCGATCGAAGAGGACAAGGTTGGCGCCGCATTGCAACAGGCCTGGGTCGAGTTGGATGTGGTGCAGTGCGGATACTGCCAGTCCGGGCAAATCATGTCGGCGGTTGGGTTGCTCAAGGAAAACCCCAAACCGACGGCCCAAGAGGTCGATGATTACATGTGGGGCAATGCCTGCCGCTGCGCCACCTACCAACGCATTCGTGCCGGCGTTCTGCGCGCGGCCGAGATCCTGGAGGCATAAGCGATGACTTTGACACCCTCCCGCCGTGGATTTCTCAAAGGGGCCGCCGCGACTGTGGCTGCTCTCTACGTTGGTGCCCGCCCGGATGGCGCTCTGGCCAGCGCCTCAAGCGAGGCCGCGCTGAACCCGTTCGTAAAGATTGACGCGGGTGGCAACGTGACCGCGATCGTGAAGCATTTCGAAAAGGGCCAAGGCACGGCCACAGGTCTTCCGACGCTGATTGCCGAGGAAATTGGCCTGCGCATGGATCAGATCGCTTATGATTTTGCCCCGTCCAACAACGAACTTTACAAGAACCTGTTGTTCGGGATGCAGGGGACCGGCGGGTCGACCGCCATGCCCAATTCCTTCATGCAGTATCGCCAAGCCGGTGCCGCCGCCCGTGAGATGTTGATCCAAGCCGCCGCCAATACCTGGGGCGTGGACGCGTCAGAGCTTGATATCGTGGAAGGCGTTGTGACAGGGGCCGGGCAATCCGCACCCTTGGGCGATTTCGTCGCCGCGGCCGCGCAGCTTGAGGCCCCGGCGGAGCCGCGCCTGCGCGATCCAAGTGAATGGAAACTGATCGGCAACCCAGGCGTCAAACGCACAGACAGTGCGATCAAAGGCAATGGTCAGGCCATGTACGCCATGGATTTGCATCTTGAGAACCATATGGTGGCCGTCATCGCGCGCCCCGATCAAGTTGGCGCGCTTGCCCAGTCTTTTGACGACAGCGCTGCGAAGGACGTCAAAGGCTACATCATGTCCGCCGTTCTGCCCAATCAGGCCGGTGTTGCCGTTTACGGCGAAAACACATGGGCCGCGATCCAGGCCCGCGAGGCTGTGACGGTGGAATGGGACACCTCTGCCGCTGAGACGCGCAGCTCGGACGACATCAAGGCAGAGATCATGAACGTCTTGGATGCAGAGCCCACCTACAACGTCGCGCAGACGGATCGCGCAG
This sequence comes from Pseudomonadota bacterium, assembly GCA_039030635.1. Lineage (GTDB taxonomy): Bacteria > Pseudomonadota > Alphaproteobacteria > Rhodobacterales > Rhodobacteraceae > Roseovarius. The sequence goes on along the minus strand of JBCCDT010000057.1, from coordinate 2,948 downwards.
AGATCTCTGCGGCCATCGATGGCGCGGCGCATGTGGTGGAAAACACGTTCTACTTCCCCCTTTTGGCCCATGCGCCGATGGAGCCGCTCAACTGCACGATTGAACAAACCGCAGAGGGCGACATCGTGCTGCATGATGGCTGTCAGTTTCCGGCAGGGCCGCATATGGCCATGGCGGAGATCTTCCAGTTGCCGATGGAAAAGGTGCATATCAAAACCATGCTCGCTGGCGGCTCTTTCGGGCGGCGGGCCACGCCGACGGCGGATTATCAGGTTGAGGCATCGCTGGCCTTCGTTGTGACGGATCGGTCGCGGCCTGTGAAATTGGTCTGGACGCGTGAGGATGATATCCGAGGTGGGTATTACCGCCCGGCCTTTGGGCATCGTGTGCGCGTGGGCCTCAATGACGCGGGTGAGATTGTCGGCTGGGAACACCGGATTGCAGGCCAGTCGATCATGAAGGGCACAGCCTTTGAAAGCTTTGCCGTGCATGACGGGGTCGATCACAGCTCCATCGAGGGCACGGTGGACACGCCCTATCAGATCCCCAACGGCTTTTTCGGCCTGACCGATACGCCCAAGGCCACGTCCACCTTGTGGTGGCGCTCCGTTGGGCACACGCATACGGCCTATGTTATGGAAGTGATGATGGACGCGGCTGCCAAAGCTGCGGGTCGTGACCCGGTGGAGTTTCGCCTGAGCTATCTGACGGGCAGTCCGGATGCCGAGCGTAAGGCCGGTTTGCTGAAACTGGCCGCGGAAAAAGCCGGATGGGGGCGTGCGCCTGCCGGGCGCAGCCAGGGTATTGCCGTGCACAAATCCTTTGGGTCCTACGTGGCCGAAGTCGTGGAAGTGTCCGGAACGGCGGAAGATGGAGTGAAGATCGAAAAGATCACCGCCGCTGTGGACTGTGGGATCGCCGTGAACCCCGATATCGTGACCGCGCAAATCGAAGGTGGGATCGGCTATGGCATCGGTGCTGCCATGCGGGATGAAGTGACGCTGACCGATGGTGTGGTCGATCAGTACAACTTCCCCGATTACGAGCCGCTGCGCATTGGCGATATCGGTGCCATCGAGGTCCATATCGTGGCGTCACAGGAGGCCCCGACAGGCATTGGCGAACCCGGCACACCGCCTGCGGCACCCGCCCTGGCCAATGCGATTGCGAACGCCAGCACTTTGGTGACCGCGCTTCCGATGATTAGCAACGGCGTGGAATTTGCCTAAGGCCTCGATTTGGGCTTTTTGAGATCGCTGGTTTCTCAGGATCTCGCGGGAACAGAACCTCAAACGCATGGCACGCGTTCTGCCATGCGTTTGAGCGTCGGACATGGCGGATTGGTCAGAGGGTTTGGCATCTTCAAACCAAGCGCCTCACCCTGCATCACCCCGGTGCCGCATCGATCCGTCAGTCACGCCAATTGACTACATCCCTAGCAACCTTGTCCAAAAGGCCCTCAAGCAGTTCCAATTCCTGCGGCTCCAGCGAGGACAGCATTTTCTTTTCGGCTGTCGCAAACATGGTCAAAATGCGATCATGCATATCCCGCCCGTCAGGTGTGATGTTAAGCACTTGCCGACGTGTGTCGCGTTGATCGCGCGTGCGGGTGATGAGCCCCTTTTTTTCAAGAGACGCCACCGCGCGGCTGACTGTGTTGGAGGGTTGTTCGGTAATCTCGCAAATGTCGCGCGCATGCACGTCTTCGCGAAAACTAAGACACATCAAGACGGTCAGTTCCGGCCGGATCAGCCCGATTTCTTTTTCCATCTGACGCAGGATCGGCTCGCGCCAGAAATTGGTGAGAAAGGCAATGCGATAGCCCACAGGAAATGGCGTCGCGTCGAGGATTTCCAGCAATTTCATGGACAAACGCTAGCGGAAAAAAAGAGATTGCTCCAGATGGAAATATATCGTTCCATATGGAGCAATCTGGAGGGGCACCGCTTGGAAGAACGCAGCACTTTGGGCCTTTGGCTGTTGGCGATGGCAACACTTGTTCTGATGTGTGCGATCGTGGGTCAGGTGGTCTTTAGCGCGCTCGACATCAATCCAATCATGAAGTTTGGGTCCACGAAGCCTGTCTTGGGCGACGCGGTGACGCTGAATTCCTTGCTGGATTTTCAATGGCACCTTCTGATGGTGATCGGGCTCTTGCCTGTGGGATTGGTCTGGGCGCTTGGGCGGCATGTCCGCGTTGATTTCATCTACAACACGATGCCTGTGCGCCGGCAGGCACTGGTCAACCTTGCAGGCAACTTGATTTTTGCTGTGCCCTTCTTCGTCTTGATGCTTCCCGCATCCTGGACCTTCATGATGCGGGCCTGGACTTCGGACGAGGGATCCGCCTCCGCCGGGTTGAACGATCTGTGGCTCATCAAGGCCGCGCTGCCATTCGGACTTGGTCTGTTGGCGCTGTCCGTTTTGGTTGAGACGATCAGATTGTTACGGCAGGTCAGATGAGCGAGATCATCCTGCCACTGTCCATGGCCTTGCTGACCTTGGCCGGCATCCTTGTTGGGTACCGTGTCGGTATGGTTCTTGCGGGGGCGGCGGCGATTTTCATTCTGGTCTCCGACCTGCCGACCGCGTTTTTCAATCTGCTCGTCAGCCGGATTTACGCGAATGTGCTGTCAAACTGGCTTTTGGTTGCGATCCCGATGTTCATTTTCATGGGTTTGGTGCTGGAGGTCTCGGGCACGGCGGAACGCTCTCTCAAGGCGGCGCAACGCGCTTTGGGCGGCAGTGCGGCGGGCATGGGGTTTTCCGTTTTGATCATCGGCGTGCTGTTGGCGGCCTCATCGGGGATTGTCGGGGCCTCCGTGGTGCTCTTGTCGCTTTTGGCGCTGCCCCGGTTGGTGGAGGCGGGCTATAGCGACCGGATGAGCGCGGGGCTCGTGACCGCATCTGGAACTTTGGCGATCCTCATTCCGCCGTCGATCATGCTG
>JBCCDT010000056.1:0-24424 GCA_039030635.1 Pseudomonadota bacterium | reverse complement strand
GAGGCGGCGGGCACGCGTTCGGCATGACGCGCACGCTCTACCTTCATATTGGGACCGGAAAGGCCGGCTCGACCACGCTTCAGCGCTATATCAATGCCATGAAGGATCCTGACCTTGGCGTGCTGCCCTTGCGCAGTTTCGGGACACCCAATGCTCTGCGCTTGGTCGCTGCCTGCGCTGGACCCAGGGCGCGGCCGTTTTTCGTGGACAGCCGAAAAATCATGACGAGTGAGGAATTTATCAACAATGCCTATTCTCTCTGGGTCCGCGCCACGCAAGAGGTTGAGACCGCCCCGATCAAAACCTTCGTCTCCTCCAGTGAATTTCTGATCCACAAGGTTCGAGGCCGCGACATTCGCGTTATGCGCGATCACATGATGGGTGTTTTCGATCAGGTGAAGATCATCGTCTATCTGCGTGAACAGACAAGCTTTCTTCGATCCTTATGGGCCCAAAGCGTCAAAGGGCCGACGAAATCTCATCTGACCTTTGCAGAGTTCATCGACACCATCGAGGGTCGCCGCGCGCATTGGGATTATCAGGGGCTCCTGTCCGCATGGATGGACGTTTTTGGGCGTGACGCGATTGAGGCTTGCGTGTTTGACCCGCAGGCCTTTATCGGCGGAGATCTTTTGACCGATTTCAACGCGCGGATCGGGGCACGCTTTGAGGGCTCCGCGCAGGCCCGCAAAGACAAGGAAAACGTTTCACCTGCCAGTGATGAATTGGACCGCATTCGCTATGCAAACCACGTGGATCTGGCCCGTCGCCTCGGGGTCGACCCGCCGCCACTGACGGCACAAAACACCACGGATCCGCACGCCTATGACGCGCGCATTCTTGAGGTTGTGTCGAGCAGCAACGCATGGGTGAACCAGACCTTTTTCAACGAGGCTGCGGTCAAGCTTCCGGTGCAAGCCACCTGACGCGACACCCCAAAAGGTGTCAGCCATTTATCTGTTGCAAGATACCTTCGGCCATCAGGCGCACAGGCTCCACCGTGGAGAGGATGAACTCATTGTAGTAGGGGAACACCCTGCGCTCATAAGAAAACATTGGTTCATCGGGCCTGACCTCAGCACTCCATAAGTCTGCCAAATGGCGCTTGAGATTGGCCTCAATGGTTTTCTGGAACCCCTGATTGGCCCGGACGGGAATGTTGCGGCGGGCGTGGCGGGCATCGCCCAACATCTCGGTTTTGATCTGATCGCTGAGCTCTGGCGTCAAAAATTCCGTGAACTTGATGCGAAGCTCCGGACCGCAATGGGACTGACCGTCATGATGCATCAAGGTGATCAGCCGCAAAAACTCTGTGACTTCGAGCGCGATTTTGGGGTTGATCACGCCCTTGGCCGTGGGCGTCAGGCCGTGCACGTGCAGGATGCTTTCCGTGATGTGGCAATAGATGTCAGCGCCTCGGGTTTTGAGCAGGTCAAACGGCACAGCATGAACGCGCACCTGGTCATTTTTTAGCCACGGCTTAACATCCAGCATCGGGTTGAGAATGCGCGATTGCAGTGGCTGAAGACAGATCCGGGCAAACCGATCCGCAAACCCCGCCGTGCGGCCGTGTTTGACCTCTTCGCCCCAGAGCGAGGGAAACAAATCCAGCGCATCCCGGATCACATAGATGATTTCATAGTCGTCAAAGCCAAGGATATCCGCCAGCCAATCCAGGTTCTTGGCCTCCCAACGACAAAAGGATTCAGCCGACAAAAGGATGTTTTGGTTCTCTTGCCGGGCCGAGCGCGCCCAATCCTCAAGGATCTGACGCCGCGCACCATCCTCTAGCAGGTACTCTTCGGCGTGAAGCGTCAGGCCATGCTGACCGGTGCGATTGTCGATGGGATCTACCGGGTATAGCCACCCTGCCCGCGCAAGCGCATCGCGCGCGGCAAACAGGTTTTCCTGAACATAGGTCGTCGCTGTTTTGTGCGGCCCTGCATGGATCACAAGCCGGCGTTTCTCAGATGCTTTGGTCGGGGTTTTGTTGTTCAATGGGTCGTTCGTCATATGGTTTTGGTCTGATGGGTCTGACTCCACCCGATGAGGCGGTCAAGACCCGTGGTCAAATCATGCTCCGCGCGCCACCCCAATCGGTCCTGCGCCGCAGAGGTGTCCGCAAGAGCATGGCGTATATCGCCCGGCCGGAAGGCCCCAGTCACGGTCAAAGACGTGTCATCACGCCCCATCAGCCGCAACAATTCCGTGGCCACGTCCAAAATGGTGCTCGGTCGACCCGTCCCGATGTCGATCGGATCGGAGGGCATGACGTCAATCTCGCCCATCCGTTCAAGCGCTGTGACCACATCATCGATGAACACGAAGTCGCGGGTGATGTGGCCGTCTTCAAACACTTCAAGCGCCTTACCGTCCAGGATTTGGCGCGCAAAGAGCGACAGAACACCGGCATAGGGATTGTTAAGAGACTGGCCAGGCCCATAGACATTGTGCAGGCGCAGCACCCCTAATTCTGTGTCACTGTCGCTTAAGGTTTGCGACAGAAGATGTTCTTGCATCAGCTTGGTCGACGCATAAACGGATGCCGGTCGTGGCGGACATTGGGCGTTGGTCGCCACCGGTGTCAGACGCTGCCCGCGATCGTCCTTGGGATCGAAATCACCGGCCGCCATGTCTTGGTGCGTGCGCGGAACAGGCAGCGAGGGTACGCCGGAACGGTCGATATAGGCCCCCTCCCCATAGACCGCGCGCGAACTGGTCAGGATCACGCGCTCAACCGGGTTGGACAAGGTGCGCATAGCCTCAACCAGCTGCGCCGTGCCTGTCACGTTGACATGAGCATATCGGGCCGGGTGATCGTAGGACTGCCCGGTGCCCGTCTCCGCGGCGAGGTGGTAGACAACATCTGGGCGTGCAGCCGAGAGCGCGGCACCGACGGCATCCCGGTCACATACATCACCTTCGACAACCCTAACCCCGTGCTGTTTCAACCGCGCGGCGTTTTCCACGTTAAGGCCCGCAAGTTGGGGATGGAAATTGTCAAAAATCGTGACGCTTTGGCCTTTGGCCGCGAGGCGCTCTGCCAAATGCGCACCGATGAACCCTCCGCCTCCGGTAATGAAGACGGATGGCGTCATGTTGGGCGGGCTCGGGTCTCATCAATGAGCGTTTTCAGATATTGACCGTAGCGGTTCTTGGAAAAGATCTTGGCGCGGTCTGCCAGCTGCTCTGCCGTGACCCAACCTTGTTCAAAGGCGATCTCATCGGGGCTGCCGATCTGGGTGCCTTGCCGTTTGGCCAGGGTGCGCACGAAATTTCCCGCATCGAGCAGGCTGTCATGGGTGCCGGTGTCGAGCCAGGCAAAACCGCGCCCCATAGTTTCCACCGAAAGCGACCCCTCATTGAGATACATCTCAAGAAGCGACGTGATTTCAAGCTCCCCGCGCTCTGACGGTGTCACCTGTCGGGCGCGCTCCGGGGCGGTGCCATCGAGAAAATACAGCCCGGTCACGGCGTAATTCGACGGCGGAACCTCGGGTTTTTCGATGATCGCGTCGGCCTTGCCATCGGCGTCAAACGCCACAACGCCGTAGCGTTCGGGATCTGCGACACGGTAGCCAAAGACGGTGCCACCCTCGACCTTTTCCCCGGCGCGCTTGAGCAAGCGCGGCAGGGAGTGACCGAAAAAGATGTTGTCCCCCAGTACAAGCGCTGACGGCGCACCATCCAAGAAGTCCTCGGCCAGGATAAAGGCCTGAGCGAGCCCATCTGGCGACGGCTGAGTGATGAAGGTCAGGTTGATGCCCCAAGCGCTGCCATCGCCCAAGGCACGCTGAAACTGGTCCTGGTCTTGTGGCGTGGTGATCACCGCAATGTCGCGGATCCCCGAAAGCATCAGCGTGGACAGAGGGTAATAGACCATCGGCTTGTCAAAGATCGGCAGCAGCTGTTTGGACAGCCCCATGGTCACCGGGTAAAGCCGCGTGCCGGAGCCGCCAGCCAGGATGATGCCTTTGCGCTCGGTCATGGTTCAGTCCTTCGCCTGGATCACGGCATCAAGTGCGCGGCCCCAACCGGGCCGGGCGATGCCGAATGTGGTCTGCGTTGTCGTGGTATCGAGCCGCGAGTTCAATGGCCGTGCGGCGGGTGTGGGGTAATCCGACGAGGGGATGTTGTTGACATGACACGTCAGTCCTGCGCGCGCAAAGATGGCGCGGGCGAAATCCGCCCAGCTGACATCAGGTCCGCCAGAGAAATGATAGGTTCCTGATTTTTCAGGCGCTTCAAGCAGTTGCCGGGCGATGCTAAGGCAAGCAGCGGCAATGTCTGAGGCCGCTGTCGGCCCGCCCACCTGGTCGGCCACAATGTTCAGCGCATCCCGTTCCGCCCCCAGCCGCAGCATGGTTTTGACGAAATTGTTGCCATAGGGCGAAAAGACCCAGGATGTGCGCAAGATCGCATGCGGCCCGCCCCCATCGCGGACCAAGGCCTCGCCGGCCTGCTTGGTACGGCCATAAGCGCCCAAAGGAGCCACAGGGTGATCGGTTTTGAACGGGGACTGACCGTGACCGTCAAAGACATAATCAGTTGAGATATGCACCAATGGCACGTTCCGCTTGGCCGCGGCCTGCGCGATGGCACCGGGCGTGTCCCCGTTGACCAATTGCGCCGTTGCTTCATCGCTTTCGGCCTGATCCACGGCGGTGTAGGCGGCAGCAATGATCACCGCATTCGCATCGGTTGTGGTCACATGGGCCGCGCAGGACGCAGGATCCGTGAAATCAGCGCGCGTGCGATCAAGGCTTTCAATCTCTGCCTCACCGGCGCAGCGCTGCAAGGCGCGCCCAACCTGGCCGCTTTGTCCAAAAACGAGAACCTTCACGCGGTTTTTCCCAGCCGTTCACCGACGCCGTGACGGTTCTGGAGCGGGCGCCACCAGGCCTCATTATCGAGATACCACTGCACGGTTTTGTCCAAACCCTGTTCCAGCGTGACCGACGGTTGCCACCCCAATTCCGCAGCAATCCGCGTGGCATCAATGGCGTAGCGCAGGTCATGGCCGGGACGGTCGGCAACAAAGGTGATCTGATCGCGATAGGACGTGGCACCGGGACGCTTTTGATCAAGCAGATCACAAATCATGTGCACCAGATCGATATTCTTGGCCTCATTGTTGCCGCCGATATTGTAGCTGCGCCCCAATTCGCCCTTTTGTAAAACTGTCAAAAGCGCCTCTGCGTGATCTTCGACATAAAGCCAATCACGCACGTTCAGGCCCTGCCCATAGACCGGGATCGCCTCCCCTGCCAGGGCCTTGAGGATGACCACGGGCACCAGTTTTTCCGGAAAGTGATACGGCCCGTAATTGTTGGAACAATTGGTCAGCACCACCGGCAGACCAAAGGTTTCACCCCAGGCGCGCACCAAATGGTCACTGGCGGCTTTGGAGGCGGAATAAGGTGAGTTGGGCGCATATGGCGTGTCTTCGGTAAACAACCCTTCATCACCCAGCGTGCCAAACACTTCGTCGGTGGAAATGTGGTGAAAGCGGAAATCCTCTGCGCGGCCGGCCGCCTGCCAATGGCTGCGCGCCGCCTCAAGCAGGTTGTAGGTGCCGGTGACATTGGTCTCAATGAAGTCCCCTGGCGCGTCGATGGAACGATCCACATGGCTTTCGGCGGCCAGATGCATCACGGCAGTGGGCTGATGCGCGGCAAACACCCGATCCAGCGCAGTCCGGTCCCGAATATCGACATGTTCGAACGCATAACCCGGATGGTCGGCGACCGTGGCCACGTTTTCCAGACACGCGGCATAGGTCAGCGCATCCACATTGACCACCTCGTGACCTTTGCCAATCGCGGCCCGCACGACAGCGGAGCCAATGAACCCCGCACCCCCGGTTACCAGTAATTTCATGCGATTTCCCTCGTCGGAGGCGCTTGGTGCGCTGATGTGGCCTTTAAACAAATCCGTCCACGCCTTTCAAGGGTGGCTTGCCTCGCATCGGCATCAACTGTAAGTCGAGTGAAACCGCGTGGTGGGGCACGCATGCGCAGGCAGCACTTGGGGCAGATTGGCGACGCGCTTCGGGATATGCGGATTATTGGTGAAAGGCCCGGACAGAGCTTTGTTTTTCGCAACGGTTTACCAAGACGCCCCTCTATTGCGTGCGCCCCTCTCGCCTCATGCCAGTGAGACAATCTCATGACGGCTGATGAGATTTGGCGGGACATGCTCGCGGGGACGGATATCCTAAAATCGCGGCCAAATTTCCGCTATGACCCGGTGTTTTGCGCAAATTACTACCCTGATTTTTTTGCGGGTCGGCCATGGCTGATCAAGACGCTCGAAAAGACGGTGATGGTGGGCAAGCGCGGCGGCAATGCCTATCAGATGCTCACCTCGCGCATTCCCAATATCGACCGGGCAGTGACCGAATTGGTGACCGATCCGCGCTTGCGTCGGGCAATCGATGACGGGGTCGAAGATGCCCATGAGCTAGTCTTCGAGCTGATCTCTCTCGGTGAGCCGATTGATCGCGAGATCTCAAGCTTTTCGCAAGACCACTATTTCACCGCCTATCCTGACATTGCCCGCTCCGGTGTGGCGGGGCTGCGCCATTTTGTGCAATCGGGCATGGCGGAGGGGCGCCATTCCCTGCGCGACGTGTTGGAAAATCAGCATAAAGGCGCCGTGGCCTTTGACCCGGCAAAGCCCACTTGCCTGATCTGCACCCACGACCTGACCAAGACGGGCGCGCCGATTGTCGGACTGACCTTGGCGCGCAAGGCGGCTTTGACGCACAATGTCGTGGTTCTTGCGCTCCGGCCCGGGGAGTTGCTCAAACCGTTTCTGGATACGACCGTGGGTGTGTTTGTCAGCCCCAATCTGGACGGGGATCTGGAATATTGCTCCCTCATTGACATTGAGACAGTGGATTTCGCCATTTTGAATTCGGTGGAGACCTATCCCTTTGCCAAGGCACTGGTGCGGCGCGATGTGCCTTTTGCCACCTATCTGCATGAATTTGCCGATTACACGCAGCCGCCGTCAAAAATGATCTTTCTGGCGCTGTTTTCCGATCTTTTGGTGTTTTCCTCACAAATCGTGCGGGACAGCTGGCGCGATATCTTTCGCAGCATGTCCTTTGATGAGACCGCCGACAGCATGATCCTGCCCCAAGCGGAGCTTCAGATCGGATCGGTCTCGCAAGAGGATCAGGCGGCGGCGCGGGCAAGGCTGTCGCAGCTTTTGGGGGTCGATTGCAGTCAAAGACGTATCATTTACGGCGCGGGTTATGCCCATTGGCGCAAAGGCACGGATTTGTTTGTCCTCACAGCGCAGATGGCACGCCAACAAGACCCGGACACTCTGTTTGTCTGGGTGGGCGACGGGCAAGATCATGAGGACATCCATTTCGGTGTCTGGCTGGACAAACATCTGCGCGAGGCCAAGGCCAATACGAGCGACGGAAATCTGTTTTTCCTGCCGGCCGGGGATCATTACCTTGATATCTGCAAGGCGGCCGATGCGTTTTACCTGTGTTCGCGGCTGGATCCCCTGCCGAACGTGATTTTTGACGCGGTGAAATTTGGCGGCCGCGCCGTGATCTATAAGCATGCCAGCGGGTTTGACGATCCGGTCTACCTGAACCATGACCTGATCGAGACGGTGCCGTATGGTGACATTGCTGCGGCCTCTACTGCGCTTTTGTCCGTGCCCTTGAAGCAGCCGAGCGCGGCAGAGTTTTCTGATGCGAAGCCGCAGGGTGACATCTTTCAATCCATCACGACCGCGCTGCAAGACAAGCTTGCGGGCCGCCCCGCCCCGATCACGCAGATGGGTGACTATGATGTCGCTGTCATGTTCTCACCGGACGTGGCGGATCAGGAGGCCCGGATCAAGGAACGCCAAAAGCTTTGGTCCTATGGGCGCAGTTTTGTCTGGAAATCCATGGAGGAGGCGCAGACCACGCTGGCGGCCTCTGACAACTGGATGCACGCCGCATCCCGCATTGAACGCTTTGCACATCTGGGCGACGCGGGCGGGCTTGATTTCTCCATCCACATGCATGCCCATTACATTGACAATCTGGCCCATGATTTTGCGCAGTACAAAGCGCTGAAAGAGGCCCGCGATATCGTCGTCACCACCGACAATGACGAAAAAGCCGCGCGGATTTCGGACATGGCAGAGCATGCCGGCATCAAAGCGCGCACGCGGGTGGTGCCCAACAAAGGCCGTGATATCCTGCCGTTCATGCAGCTTTTCGCCGACGGTCAAGCAGACGCACGCGACATCTGGTGTCATGTGCACCAAAAGAAATCGGTGGGCACGTCCCATTCCGGAGAGGTGTGGCATGCGTTCCTGATGGCCATTTTGCTGGGGGACCGGAGCCGTGTTTCATCGGCGCTGGAGCATATGCGAGACGAGACAACCGGCCTTGTCGCGCCGTTTGATCCTTATTGGTGCGATTGGGCCGGGTCGCGTCGGCTGTTGCCACAGATCGCGTCGAAACTGCCCGGTCCGGCGCCTGAACATCTGCTGCTTTTTCCGGTGGGCAATATGTTCTGGACCAAAGGCGCTGTGGTGGACCAGATGAATGGCCTGTTTGATCCCGGCTATCCTTGGCCCAATGAGCCTTTGCCCAGCGACGGCACCGTGTTCCACCTCATTGAGCGTTTGTGGCCTGCGGCCTCTGCCATGGCGGGGTTGTCGACCGTGTTCCTTGAAAAAACCGATCAGCAAAGGACGTAGGCGATGCGGGTCATTTTTCATATCGGCATGGGCAAGACCGGCACGACATCCATTCAACACGCTTTGGCACAAAATGACACGGCGCTGGCCGCGCACAAGGCCCACTACCTTGGCATGTGGTTTGACGCAATCGATCCAAAGTTTGAGGGGCTGGCGGGCTTTGGGCGTTTTATCACCCAACCGCCCGAGGATATGGCGAGCTGTGCAGAGAAGTTTCACACGCGCCTGATGCAGCTCAATGAGGATGCTGGCGCTGAGACGATCCTGATTTCGAATGAGAGCCTGTTTCACAACGGGGCGCGTTTGGAACCGTTTCTGCACAGGCTGCAAGAGCTTGGGGTGGAACTGCGCTTTCTGGCTTACTTGCGCGATCCGCGCACGTGGTTGCCATCCGCCCACACGCAATGGGCCTTGCGGCACAAAACCAACAAAGGCAAGGTGCAACGCTTTGGCAAAAGCGCACGCCGCTTGATCGCCTTTTACGAAAGCATCACCTATTGGCTGGATCACTTTGGTGAGATGACGCAGGTGCGCGAGGCGCGCGTCGACGAAGACGTTGTCGCAGATTTTTCGCAAGCGATTGGCATCGCGCTGACGCCGCCGCCGACCCGGGCTTTGGAGCGTGCGGAGATGGCGGACACGGTGCTGCGGGCGATGTTCAACAACCGCATCCATCAGCCCACCCTACCCGACCGGTTCAACCGCATTGTGCGCAACGGGTCCGACAAGCCGGTGCCGTCGCTGCGCGATTTCACCGCGCTGTGTTTTGATCACAGCGAAACAGAGGATGTCATCGCGGAAAATGCGGCCGTGTTCGCCGATATCCGGGATCGCACCGGTCTGGATTTCCTGTCCGGTGAGGCCCCCCAAGGTGATCCGGTGATTGGCACCACCATTCCCGATGAGGCGGATGTGCAGCGCCGGGTGATCGACTATTTGATCGACATCACCTTTCATCAGGCACAGCGGCTGAAACAGCTCGAACGCATCGTTGACAGTTTGCAAAAGGACTGACGCCGCGTGTTGTCGTTTCTGAAACGGTTTCAATCTGCCGGACCGCCGCGCGTGGTGGTGCATGTGGGCATGCACAAAACCGGCACCAGCTCCATTCAGGACACGTTTTTTCGCAGTATCGACCCCGAGGTCGCCTATGTCGATTGGACGAATGGCAACCATTCTCCGCTCTTTGTTTTGCTGTTCGAAGATCCGCAAAAACAGGACCAATACCACGTCTTCCGAAACCGCGGCGCGGCCTATCTAACTGAACTTCCTCAACTCCGGGCTCAATGGCTGGATCGGGTCCGCCGGCAGGTGCGTCAGGCGCAGGGAAAAACGGTGATATTTTCCGCCGAAGACAGTTCTGCCCCAAAGTTTGAGTATGCCACCCAGCAGATGCAGGCGTTTTTCGCGGGTCTCAGTGATGAAGTCCTCGCAGTTGGATACGCCCGCCACCCCAAGAGCTTTGTTCAAAGTGCCTTTCAGCAAAATTTACGGGGCGGCATGGTCATCGACATGGAGCGCAAAGGCTTGCGCCCCAACTACCAAAAGCGCTTTGAAAAGATTGACCGGTTTTTCGGCCGAGACAACGTCACCCTTAAAGAGTTCCATCGTGACCGGATGGCAGGTGGCGACGTGGTCAAGGACTTTGCCACCACTATTGGCATCACGCCCCCACCCGAGACCGAGATCATCCGCTCCAACGAAAGCATGAGCCTTGAGGCGACGGCCTTGCTTTATGTGCAACGTCACTATGGAACAGGTCTTAGATCCGGCTTCGTTGGGGCGGAGGCGGGCAACAATTGGTTCATTGATCGGCTGTCGCGCTTGGGCCAGGGCAAACTTGTCTTTTCCGATGACATGCTGGCCCCTTTGATGGGGCGAATTGCCGAGGATGTGGCATGGATGGAGGCGCGGCTGGGCAGATCCTTTGCCGATCTTGAGGAAAACCGCGCCGATCCGGTCACCACCATGGAGGGGCTGACACAGATCGCATTGGACCAGTTCGATGCGTTTGTGGAGATGGCCGGACTTACGGATGTGGGCGCGCCCACGTTGGAAAACCTGGCCTCAGCGCTCGATCGCTACCAAGAGGCGTGCTATGCCGAGCGGCTGGAGATGCTCAAGGCGTAGCGTGAACAGGTTTTCTTGGGTGGCGGACACTATGCGAGGCAACCTGAACCCAAACCGCTCTCATCGTTTCTGCGAAACGACTGCCGCTCAACATGGTCTTGAAGGGTTCGCTGGTGTTTCGCTGCGCGAAACCCCTTTAATGGCGGAGAGACAGGGATTCGAACCCTGGAGACGGTTTCCCGCCTACACACTTTCCAGGCGTGCGCCTTCGACCACTCGGCCACCTCTCCGTGCGGCACCTTGTAGCGTCCGTGCGCCTTGCAGTTCAAGGGGTTTCTTGAGGCTCAAGATGCAGATAAACGCGCCGGTTCTGGCGGCCCTTCTTTTCGATCTTGCCCAGGCGCACAGGGCCAATCTCACCGGTGCGGGCCACATGCGTTCCGCCACAGGGTTGCAGGTCTATCTGTGCGTCCCCGTCGCCAATGCGAATGAGACGAATGCGCCCTGCCCCGCGTGGCGGTTGCACTGACATGGTTTTGACAAGGCCCGGATTGGCGTCGAGCTCTGCCTCTGAAATCCAGCTTTCTGTCACCGGCAAATCGCGTGCGATCAACGCGTTGAGGGCGGCCTCAAGCGCAGGTTTGTCCTCTGGCGCCTCCGGCATGTCAAAATCCAGCCGTCCGCGTCCCTCTGATATGGACCCACCCGTGACCCCAAGCGGGATCACGACCGACAGCAGGTGAAGGGCTGTGTGCACCCGCATGTGAGAAAACCGACGCGCCCAATCGAGCGATTGGTGCAGTTCCGTGCCCTCAGGCGGCAAGGTGACAGGCTCAGACGGGACAAGCGCGATCTGATCGGCCTCCGCCTTCACGGCTGTGGCAATGCTCACCGTGCCACCGTCCCACGTGATACGCCCGCTGTCTCCGGGCTGTCCCCCGCCGGTGGCGTAAAAGATCGACCGGTCCACCAATATGGCACCTTCCGAGGTGTGGCCGGTGACCCGGGCCTGCGCCTCACGGGCATAGGGGGTTTGGTGGAACAGCAGGACGGTCATCTTCCATCCCCATCCCCGTCACCATCCCCATCTGGCGCGTCGAAGTCGCCTTCCGTCAAATGGGCCTGCTCATTTTTGGGGGTCTCTGACGGGGCGGCGGGCCCGTCCCCACCGGGGCTTGTCAGGGCCTCTGGATTGCGGATCCAAATGTCACGCTGGGCAAACGGGATTTCGATGCCTTCTTCTTCGAACCGGCGGGCAATCTCATGGTTCATGTCTGAGCGCGCCGAAAGCACATAGTTCACATCCCGCAAGATCGCCCGAATTTCGAAATCCAGACTGTCCGCGCCAAAGCCCTGAAACGCGATGAAAGGCGGGGTCGACAGCAACACCATCGGGTGGTCGCGCGCCACCTCCATCAGGATCTTTTCAACTTTGCGGGTGTCATTGCCATAGGCGACCCCCACCGGCACGATGACACGCCCCACAGTGTTGCCATGGGTGTAGTTCGTGACCCTTCCGCTGACAAAGTCAGAGTTGGGCACGATCACGTCCGAGCGATCAAAGGTCTCAATCACCGTTGAGCGCACAGAGATCTTGCGCACCGTCCCATGCACGCCGCCCACTTCGATCCAATCGCCAATGGAAATCGGTCGTTCGATCAACAAAATGATGCCAGAAACAAAGTTGGAAACGATGTTTTGCAGGCCAAAGCCGATGCCCACGGACAGCGCGCCTGCGACAATGGCGATGGAGCTGAGGTCAATCCCGGCACTGGTGATGGCCACCACGGCCGCCAGGAAAATACCCACATATCCAAGGCCCGACACGATCGCCACCTGACCGCCGGGATCGATCCGGGTTTTGGGAAGAACGGTGTTGCGCAAAGCGCCCTGCAAGAGCCGTGTGGCCGTGTAGCCGATGACAAAGACAATCGCGAAAGTGAAAAACACAGTGGGGGACAGACGCAGGCCGCCAATGTCGAATCCGTTGATCAGCCGGCTCCAAACCTCGGTCAGTTCGGTCACCCGTGCGCCCCAGATCAACGCCAGGATCGGCATCGACAAGAGCACCATGGTAAAGCCGATCAGGATCGGGATGAGGCTTTCGCCCGCGCCTTCGCGGTTGCCGGTGATCAGCACGTAAACCTCAACCACCACCCGCTGCAGGATCACAAGCGCCGCCAAAAGCTGGAGCGACATCAACGCCGGGAAGAGGGCGAATTGCGACAGCTTGAAGTATCCGATCGCCGCCAAGATCGGTGAGGCCACAGACAAAACCAAAAGGCCCAACACCAGAATGCGCGTGAGCCGCGTGCGATAGGTTTCTTCCTCATCCTTGGCCGCTTCATTGAGGCAATGGGCCCTAAGAAGCTGCGCAATGCGCAGCAGCATGAGCGCCGCGATCAAAAGCAGTGGGAAAAGCAACGTCACGGTTGCGGGTTCCGGCCAGCCACCTGCGCTTGAGAACCGTTGAAGCAGGAAATGGATGCCCACCACAAGGCCCAGCGTGGACCCAAACCAACGCCCCGCCTGACGCTGGCTCTCTGTCAGATTGAGCGGAAGCGAGCGCGCCTCCTTGGCCGGGAAAATGCGCATGGCCAGCCAGCGGGCAAAGAGCCAGATGAACGCCGCCGGCAGCACCAATTGCAAAGCCTGATCCGTGCGCAGCCCGACCAGACCCGTCGCGTAGAGCGCCCGCACCAGCAAATGAATACCCAAAAGCGGCAGCGCCAGCGACCCCATCGACAGGATGAATCCGGCAATCCAGCGTCCTGCGCCGGGCTCTTCACCCAGCACGCGGGCGGACATGATCCGGCTCCAACGCCGCCCTCGGATGACCAAAACAAATCCCGCCGCAGCAAGGAACAAAATCAGCGGCAGGGATTCTTTGGTTTTTTGCTTTTGAATTTCACTGGACCACGCAATCGCGAACTCACCGCGCAGGTGCTCGCCCGACAGTGTCAGAACCTTGAGCGCGGGCAGCCAATTGGCGGGGTTGAGCGGCGACGGGCCAAATTCCAGCAATTCTTCGGCTTGGCGGTCGCGAATGATCGCATCGATCGCGCTGATCAGCCCATCAGCCCGGCTATAGGCGACCTGGGCCGCGCGCACAGGCGCCTGAAGGTCTGCCAATTGTTGACCGAGGGTTTCGCGCTCCAGCGCCACGCTTTCGCTTTCCGCCCCATCCTCTGGGACCGGGCCAAGAGCATCGATCTGCCGTTCCACTGTGGCAATGGAGCGTGAATTGGCCTCCTGCGCGTCCAGAAAGAACCCACGCCACCGCACGAGATCAGCACGCAGGGACTCAAAAGCAGGTGTTGAGGCCCGTGCGTTGGCCACAGCTTCTTCTGCTCGGGTGGCCAGTCGTTCCCAAATCTCGCGATCTTCATCGGTGAATTGAATGCTTTCCTGGGCAAATGCAGGTTGCGGCGCGGCCACGTAAACGGATGTGAGGGCCAGCGGCGCAAAACACAGCCAAACATAGAATAAGGCTCGGATCATTCGACAAACACCTGCGGCACGTCCGTTGGCTCTTGGTCGAGCCACTCTGGCACCGGGAGGCCCTTTTCCTTGAGAAATTCAGGATTGAACAGTTTGGACTGATACCGCGTGCCATAGTCACACAGGATCGTCACGATGGTGTGGCCGGGGCCCATTTCACGCGCCATACGGATCGCGCCGCCCACATTTATCCCTGATGACCCGCCAAGGCAGTGGCCTTCATGCTGCAAAAGATCAAACACGATGGGCAGCGCCTCATGATCGGGGATCTGGTACATCATATCGGGCGTGAAACCCTCGAGGTTGGCGGTGATGCGTCCTTGCCCGATGCCTTCGGTGATGGAGGACCCTTCTGCGGCGGCCTTGCCATCACGAAACAATGTGAACATGCCCGAGCCCATGGGATCGGCGAGCGCGACCTTCACGCCTTTGGGTTGGAGCGCTGCACCGACACCCGCCAGCGTGCCGCCAGAGCCCACCGCACAGACAAAGCCATCTACCTTGCCGCCGGTCTGCTCCCAAATCTCGGGCCCGGTCATGTCGATATGGGCTTGCCGGTTCGCGACATTGTCAAACTGGTTGGCCCAGATCGCACCATTGTTGTTGTGGCGCGCCATTTCTTCGGCCAGACGGCCGGAATATTTCACGTAATTGTTCGGATTGGCGTAAGGCACCGCTGGCACCTCGACCAGGTCCGCGCCCGCAAGCCGGATCATGTCTTTCTTTTCCTGGCTTTGCGTCTCGGGGATGACAATCACGGTTTTGAACCCCATGGAGGCCCCCACGAGCGCAAGCCCGATGCCTGTGTTGCCGGCCGTGCCTTCCACGATTGTGCCACCCGGGCGCAGCTGCCCTTTGGCGATGGCATCACGAATGATAAAAAGCGCTGCACGGTCTTTGACCGACTGGCCCGGGTTCATGAATTCGGCTTTGCCATAGATCTCGCACCCCGTCTCTTCAGAGGCTTTGCGCAGGCGAATGAGTGGTGTGTTTCCAACGGCTTGGGCCAGATCGTCAACAACGCGCATGGGCGAGTTCCCCTCTTGAGTGCTGCCACCTGTTGTAGGACCAGTGCAGGCAGACCTCAAGCAAGAGAGCGCAATCTGGAACGTTCTCTTTCCAGCCACAAAAGCAGCAGGATCATCGGGCCGATATTGGCCTCTTTTGAGGTCAAAAGACCCATTGCGTCCTCAAAAGACAGAACATGGGTGCGAATGTCTTCGGCCTCTGATGCAAGCCCACCCTGCCCTGATGCGGTGTCCGGCAAATCCGTCAAAGCCAGATAGCAGTGATAGACCTCCGTCGATGCCCCGGGGGAGCAGTAATGCGTTGTGATATGTTCCAGATGGCGGAGTGTGAGTCCCGCCTCCTCTTCACATTCGCGGCGCGCGGCCGCTTCGGTCGTTTCGCCCGCATCGACCCGGCCTGCCACAGGCTCCAAAACCCATGGGTATGGGTCACCGCGCCCATAGGGGCCCATGCGGAACTGTTCGACGAACAGCACCCTGTCGCGGACCGGATCATAAGGAAGCACGATCACGGCGTCGGCCGCGACAAACACCTCTCGGCGCAAAGGGTCGCTCATCGTGCCATCGAACCGAGGGTGCTGAATGGTGTAGGTTCTGGTCAAAAAGAACCCTTCATGGGCGGTCTCCACATCGTGGCACGTGACCCTGTCCCGCGAGGTGTGACTGCGGCGGGTGGGCAAAGTCGCATCTTTGGCCGCACGAACAGCCACCGCGCGCGACAGGATCATCGGCATGCGCCAACGCAACTCTGCGGCAGGGACGCGCCCGTGATATCCCATGAGTTCGCGCGCCGCGATCAGCGCCAGATCCCCCCAATCCCGTATCCAGTCCTCAGGCGGCAAGGACGGCGCATCACTGGACCCATCCGCCAGAAAGAGAATGCCCGAGACGCGTTCGCCGTCGATCAGGCCGTGTTTGGGCACCGGATGCGCGCCAAGAGCTGCGGCAAAAAAGCTGAGCGCGTCGAACTGGTGCGCCTCATCAAGATCCACGGCCACACCGGTCGCGCGGGCACCGTCTTCGATATGCGGGAAAGGAAAGGCGCTGGCCGGGCCGTGGGCTACATTTCTGAGCGTGACAGGTTTGACATCAAGACCCGGCCCAAACATCGCCTCACGCAGCGGTGTCCATGCCAACGGTCCCATCAAGAAGACCCGGCTCATGCCCTATTTCACTTTGGGGCTGAACAATTCTGAGACGAACCCGATGACCATCGCACCGCCAACCAGCAGGATCCACAGCCGGGGGTGTTTGATGTTCTGCCACCATTCAAACGAAATTTCGAACATGCCGTTGATCGCCTCAAACGGGCCGTCATAGCGCAAATCAAGAGACCGCCCGATCATTTCGTTGAACGATAGCAGCAGGAAAAGCCAAAACAGCATCGCCCCCAGCCCGGTGAGGCCCGCACCAATCCCCGCCATCGGGCCCCGGCCCAACCGTTTGCCAATCACGCGCCAACCCATGACGACGCCCACAAGCGCGCTGAATTCCTTGAACCACCCGAAATTGTAGTCTTGAGGCCAAAGCAGGATCACAAGGCTTGCTGCGTAATAGGCCAATGCCCCAAATAACATCGCCGCGACAAGCCGTCCGGCTGTGGGCATGCTCTCGGTTGGGCGCATCACCGCTCCTCAGATGGGTTTCGCAATCGTTATCTGAGTGACGTCACAATTTCCACCGGCAAAGGCACCCGCGCAGGAGGTGAGGTAAAAATTCCACATCCGGCGAAAGCGGTCGTCAAAGCCCATGGTCGCGACCTGATCCCACTTGGCGTTGAAGGTTTCATGCCAGCGGCGCAGGGTTTGACTGTAACTTTGGCCAAATTCCACGGAGCGGTGGATCAAAAGACCGGCGCTTTCCGCTTGGGCGCGGATCGCGGAGGGGCTTATCAACATCCCTCCTGGAAATATGTATTTCTGAATGAAATCAACGCTCTTTCGATAGGCGTTAAAGTTACGGTCCGGCACAAGGATGACCTGGAGCGTGGCCTTGGCCCCAGGGCGCAGGCGGTCATGGACGGTGCTGAAATAGGCCGGCCAGTATTTTTCGCCCACCGCCTCGAACATCTCGATCGACGCGATGCCATCGTAGTGTCCGGTCTCATCACGGTAGTCCTGCAACTTGAAGTCTACCAGATCGGAAAGCCCCGCCTTTTCAATGCGTTCCTGCGCATAGTTGAACTGTTCTTGACTGATGGTTAAGCCTGTCACGCGCAAACCGCGCTCTTTCGCGGCATATTCCGCAAACCCGCCCCAGCCACAGCCGATTTCCAGCACGTGATCGCCGGGCTTGACCCCCATTTCATCGACCATGGAGGCATATTTGGCGCGTTGCGCGGCCTCAAGGCTTTCCTGACCGGTTTCAAAGATGCCGCTGGAATAGGTCATCGTGTCGTCCAGCCAGAGGGAATAAAAATCATTCCCCAGGTCATAGTGATAGCTGATGTTCTTTTTGGCCTGCGCTTTGGAGTTGTTCTTGAACCAAAAGCGGATTTTCTCAATCATCTGAATGATCGTCTGACCGGGATAGCCATTGTACATGTCGTCATTCCGGTCATTCACCAGATCCATGAAGGCCTGCAGATCCGGCGTGGACCAGCCCCCTTCGAGATAGGCATCGCAAAAGCCCAGATACCCCTCACGCACCATACGGGCGAAGATGTCAGTGTCATGCACAACGATCTTGGCATGGGGCCCAGGGGCCGCGCCGGTGGCCATGAACGTACGGCCATCAGGAAGCACCACTTCGATGCTGCCGCTTTCGATATGCTTGGCGATGCCAAAGCAGGTTTTGAAGTAGAGCGGCAAGTTCTTTTGGCCCGCGGTATCGGTCAGGATCATTGAGCTTCCTTGTGTCATTTCAAGAGTTTGGCGGCTTTGGTGCATGGCGTCCAGTGATTTTCTGAAGTGCTTGGCGGGGGATCAAGGCCGTAGGGTCGTCATTGGATACGCCATCGGTTCGAGAAGCCAATGACGACGCGCGTTCGCCAGGCCCCACCCAGGGCATGGCGAAATTGGGATTGCAGAGCATCGTTCGCGGGTTCAACGGGACGTTACGATAAAGTGCTTCTGCCCAAGGCTTGGATCGCCACGCCGGTGCCTGACAAACGCGCTCTGTTTCGCTCATCCGCATCAGAAATCCCGGTTCGAATACGCATCAAGCGCGCGTTGGCGGCCTTCTGACAGTCCAATAATGGGATCCGGCACAGGGTCCGACGGCGACAGGCCCCAAACGCGCGGGATCGCGTCATAAAACGCCAATGCGGATTTGGTCGGGCTGCCATACCCTTCGGCCATCCAGGCGCGGCGGTAGGCGCCATCGCGGTCAAATTTATCCAGCTGTGTGTCTGGGTTGAAAACGCGGAAATAGGGCGTCGCATCCGGGCCAGAGCCCGCCACCCATTGCCAACCCATTGCATTTGAGGCGGGATCCCAATCGGTGAGGCAGTCCTCAAACCATTTCTGCCCAATGCGCCAATGGGTCATCATGTGTTTGGTCAGGTAGCTGCCCACGATCATGCGCGCGCGGTTGTGCATGCGGCCTGTCACATACATCTCCCGCATCGCCGCGTCGACGAAGGCGATCCCGGTGCGGCCCTGCTTCCACGCACGCACGTCGGCGGTCTCATCTTCATTCCACGGGAATTTCTCCCACCCCTCGCGCCAGCTTTCAGTGGTGATATGTGGCGTGTGATAGACCAGGTGATAGGCAAACTCGCGCCAGACCAATTCCTTGAGCCATGTCTCCGCCCCGGCCTTGCCTTCTGCCAGCGCACGTTGCCCGGCATGCCAACAGGTGCGCGGGGAAATCTCACCAAGTGACAGGTTTTCCGACAGGCCGGAGGTGCCATCCACACTGGGAAAATCGCGCTGCGTGTCGTAGCCCGCGATGATCTCAGAGGTGAAATGATGCAGGCGGTCGCGCGCTGCATCCTCGCCCACGCGTTGATAGGGCAGACAGACCTCTGCGCCCCGGTTCATGGCCTTACCCAAGCCCCAGTCTTCCAGCTTTTCACTGTTTGTCCAGGTGTCGGGCGCGGGCACGCTGGAGGGTGCGCGCAAAGGCTCTGCCACCTCATTGCCGCGCACGGATTTCCACATGGGTGAATAGACTTTGTAGAACCCGCCCGACCCGGTTTGCACGGTCCAGGGTTCAAAAAGGAGATGCCCGGCATGGCTCTGCGCCTCAACACCCGCCTCTTTCAACGCGGTTTTCACAGCCGTATCACGCGCAATGCTGTCGGGGTCATAGGCGCGGTGCCAATGGACAGAGGTTGCACCGGTGTCGTCGATCAGCTGTCGGAGCGCATCAATGGCGGGGCCAGATCGCAAAATCAGCTGGCTGCCCGCGTCCTGCAAGCGTTTGGCAAAGGCCTCAATCCCAAGGCCCAACCGCCATTTTGGCGCAGCCCCCAGCCCGTCGACCAGATCATCACGGATAAAGACCAGGATCACCGGCCCGCCCGCGTCCATCGCCGCCATCAGCGCGGGATGGTCGCTTAACCGTAAGTCACGGCGCAACCATAAGATTGCGGGGGTCTTCTCGCTCATGTACCGCCTCACCACATCACTCTAGAAGAGCGATGTAGCGGGTCAGAGCACGGCGTCCAGAGCGGTCATCAACTGATCCATCTCAGCTTGCGATGTGTAGTGCACAAATGACAGCCGCAGCACCCCTTTTTTGAGGTCGACCCCCATGGATTGCAGCGGTCGCGCACCATAGAAATCACCCCCGCCGGTCATGATGCCGTGTTGGGACAGCGCGGCGGCGGCATCCTCACCCGGCCCGGGCAGATCGATGGCAACCGTGGGCGCTTTGACAACCGCTTCCTTGGGACCCAGCAGCGTGACCGAGTTCTTATCTGAGAGGTAATCCAGCAAGGGCTGCAAAAGCTGCGTCTCTCGCGTGCGGATCATATCGTGGACCACCATCGCGCGTTCCTTGAGCGTGCCGGTGACCCCGTGATGATCGGCCAGTGCGTCCACGTAATCCGCCATGCCCGCACAGGCCGCCACTTGCGCGTGATCCGGCCCGGCAGGCGTGAATTTCTTGGGCAGGCTGTGCGCATTGAACCAATGGCCCTGGTTGGGCAAAAGCTCTGCCAAAGCGCGGCGCACCACCATGATACCTTGGTGCGGGCCGTAGGTTTTGTAGGCCGAAAAAAGATAGATATCCGCACCGAGCCGCCCGACATTGGGAAACCCGTGGGGGGCATAGCTGACCCCGTCCACGCATACGAAAGCCCCGGCTGCGTGTGCGGCGGCCGTCACCTCGATCACCGGATTGACCGCGCCTACAATGTTGGAGCAATGGGGAAAACACACCAACCGCACCCGGTCATCCAGCAGATCGTGCAGATCATCGAGATTGAGCAACCCGGTGTCGCGGTCGATCCGCCATTCGCGCACCTCAATGCCGGCCTCGGCCAAGCGCCGCCACGGGCCGGAATTGGCCTCATGATCTTGATCGGTGACGATGATGGCATCCCCTTCGCCCAGCCAATCGCGAAAGGCTTGCGACAAAACATAGGTGTTTTGCGTGGTGGACGGGCCAAAGCTCAGCTCATCTTCATCAACACCCAGCATCTCAGACAACCGCATGCGCGCCTCATCCATTTCATCGCCTGCCGCAGTGCTGGCGGAATAGGGCGCGTAGGGCTGCACTTTGCGTTCCGTGTAATAGCGGGTGAGCCGGTCGATCACCTGACGGCACGTGTAAGACCCGCCCGCATTCTCAAAGAAGGCCTGACCCTGCAAAGCGGGCTGTGAAAAGGCCGGGAATTGAGCGCGTACAAAATCGATATCGAGGGAGGATGTCATGAGAGAAGGGTCCGCGTTGATCGTTCAGTTCTCATGAGAACAGCATTTTTCAACTCAGAACAAGACGCACGAACCGCGAGCCTAAGTGAGTCGCGAGTTCGTTACATTTGTCACTTTTGCACGCAGGGTTTCTGAAATTGGTCGCAATCTGACCGGCTGATGACGGAAATGTTTCTGCATGTAACCTGAAGTGTGTGAAGCTTTTCGGGCGCGGGAGGACAATCAAAACGTGTGCTGGCGAGCGCTCAATTTACGTCGCTGGTTTTCGAGTTTCTCTCAAAAACATAATCAACAGGGACAAGTCAAATGAGTATAAAACCTCCGTTTACGGACCTAGAAATTGAAAAACAGCCCTCGGGCTTTTACGAGGGCTACAGCCTGCCTATTGCCTTGATCTCCAAGGTCACAATGGTCGCTTTGGTGCTCTGGGCAATCATCTTTCCGGTGAGTGCCACCGCCACGCTGGACGGGTGGAATTGGGCGACGCTGCAAGGCTTCAACACCTTCTACATCATCGCCGTGGGCTTCTTTGCCTTCTTCTGCTTTTTGGTTGCCATTCTGCCCTCGGGCAAACGCAAACTGGGCGGGCCGGACACGCAAACTGAGTTTTCGACCTTTTCGTGGTTCGCCATGATGTTTGGTGCGGGCCTCGGTGTGGGCCTGATGGTGTTCGCCACGGCAGAGCCCATGGGCCTATGGGGATCAAACCCCGTGATCGTGGCACAGGATGCCGCGCCCAACACCGAAGAGGCGGTGCAATCGGCCTTCCGCTATTCGCTGCTGCATTTCGGGTTTCACGCTTGGGCGATCTATGTGGTGACGGGGCTCAGCCTTGCCTACTACGCCTATACCCGCGACATGCCGCTGACGATCCGCTCCGCGCTGACCCCGCTCTTTGGCAAATTGGTCAACGGTTTCGTGGGTCATATCGTGGATGTGCTGGGCGTTGTGGCCACGATCCTGGGCGTTGCGGTGACCATCGGCTATGGCGTCAGCCAGTTTGTCGATGGGGTCTACAACGTGACCGGCATGGATTGGTTGATGAATTTCTCTGATGACGGCGCTGTGCCCACCCCCTCAACTGTTGGTCTGATCACGGCTTTGGCGATCATCATGGGCATGTCGATCCTCTCGGCGGTCTCAGGTGTGGGCCGCGGCATCAAGTATCTGTCGAACCTCAATCTGGTTTTGTCCTGCTTGTTGCTGCTCACCTTCATCGTGTTTGGATCCTTCCTCTTCTCGCTGTCGACCTATGGCAGCGCGTTTGTGGACTACATCCTCAACTTCATCCCGCTGAGCTTTGAGGCCTATAGCCCTATGAGCCAAGCTGAGTTCACCGCCGCCCTGCCAGAAGAGGCGAAAGCGGCGGCTGGCAGCCTCTACAGCGGTGCCACCAATGCCTGGGGCAGCTATGACGGGTTTGTTTCCGGTCTCGAAGGGGACGCGGCCGCCTTGGATCCGTCCGTTCTGGCGGCGGCCTATGAGACCGGCACGCAAGGCCGTCTCTGGGGCTGGCAAGCGGGCTGGACCACGTTCTACTGGGCCTGGTGGATTGCCTTCTCACCGTTCGTGGGTCTGTTCCTGGCGCGCATTTCCAAAGGGCGCACGGTGCGGGAATTCATCCTGGGCTGTGTGATCGCGCCCGCGCTGGTCTGTTTTGCCTGGCTGACAATCCTCGGCGGCACGGCGGTGCATGCCGAACTGAACGGTGTGGCCGAAGGGGCGATCATCGGGGCCTCCAACACCAACAAGCTCTTTGTGGCGCTGGAAATGATCGTGCCAAGCTGGCTCATCGGGGCGGTGGTGATCATGTGCGTGATCTTGATCATGACCTTCCTGGTCACCTCGGCGGACTCAGGGATCCTTGTTATGAACACGATCATGTCCGGGGGCAGCCAGGAAACCGGCGTCAAGCACCGCATCATCTGGGGTCTGATCCTCACCGGTGTGATCGGCAGCTTGCTGGTCGCGGGCGCGCTGGATCCTGACAACGCGGATGCGCTGGCACCGCTTCAGGATGCGATGATCGTGGGGGCCCTGCCCTTTACCTTTGTCATGGTCTTGATGGCAGTGGCTCTGGGCAAGGCGCTCTGGCGCGACAGCATGCGCGACAAAGCCGATGCCCCGGTGGCTGGCGGGCAACCCGCAGAGTAACCGCTCACAAAACACGAGAAAGCGGCGTTGACCTTGTCAGCGCCGCTTTTCTTTTGCGCATCCGCCGCCCATAGACGCGGTCATGAACACCCATGCCCTTATGCGTCTGGCCGGTCTTGTCTTTGTCGCGGTGTCTTTCATCGTGCTTGGGGATACGGCAGGCAAACTGCTCACCTCTGCCGGGGTCGAGCCCATTTTCGTGGCCTGGACACGGTTTGCCATTGCAGCCGTCTTGATGCTGCCGCTGGCCGGATTGACCCGGGCCGAGCTGCGCATATTCACCGACTGGCGTGTGATTGGACGCGCGATCGTCTTGGCGGTGGGGATCAGCTGCATTCTCACCGGGTTGAAAACCGAACCTATGGCCAGCGTGTTCGGCGCATTCTTCATCGGGCCGGTCGTATCGTTCATGCTCGCGGTCCTGTTCTTGGGTGAACGGGCCTCGCGCGCACGGGCGGCTTTGTTGCTCATGGGCTTTGCCGGTGTGCTCTTGGTGGTCAAACCCGGTTTTGGCTTCACGCCGGGCATCGGTTGGGCGCTGGCGGCGGGCGTGTCCTATGGGATTTACCTGGCCTCTACACGCGTGGTCGCACCGATCTACCGTCCACGGCTGTTGCTCGTTTCGCAATTGATCATCGGTGCTGTGGTTCTGTTGCCGTTTGGCGCCACAGCACCTTGGCCCAGCTTCGATGCGACCTCGATTGCTCTTGTGACAGGCAGTGCCTTGGGCAGTGCGATTGGCAATTACCTTTTGGTGATGGCGAACCGACAGGCCGATGCGGCCTTGATTGCCCCTTTGATTTACACCCAGCTGATCGCGGCCACCGCGACCGGGTATTATGTGTTTGGCGACTGGCCGGACATGTTCGTGCTTTTGGGGCTTTTGGTCATTTTGGCATCGGGCCTTGGCACGCTCTGGCTGGCGCGCGGCAAAACCTGACTTTGCAAACCCCGCGACATTGCCTATATCGGATATGTTCCCTCGGGAACTATGGGCATAAACGCGCTCGTAATAAGCGGATCGGACCCGGGGGCGGTACCCGGCGGCTCCACCATATCCATCGTTGGAGGATCATGGGGCCGAAACAGGATCGACGAACGTGTAAAGGGGAATGCTTTGTCCCGGTG
>JBCCDT010000055.1:0-24536 GCA_039030635.1 Pseudomonadota bacterium | reverse complement strand
GCCTCGCTTAACATACGCTCCTGAAGCAAGGGCATCATGCCGCGCCGTTGCAAGATCGGCAGAAACTTGGACGGGGGTATCACGCCCTCGGCCGGGTGTTCCCATCTGGCGAGCGTTTCAAACCCTGTGACGCGCCCGGTGTGCGTGCAGACCTGTGGCTGGAACCAGCCGCGGAATTCGTGCCCTTCTAACGCAGGCCCGATGTCGCGCCGAAGGATCCCGGTGCGCTGGTCGTCCTTGGTGAGGTAGGGGGCCTGCAATTGAACGTCCGACGTGTAGGAGGCCCGTGCCGATCGCAAGGCCTTCCCCGCCGCCTTGATCATATCTCGTGCCACAACCACCGTATCCTTGGGGGAAACACTGACCCCGACCAACGCGCCGGGCAGACCGGTGGACCGGCTTCGGATCGACGTATCCTCCATGTCATTTTTGAGACGCTTTGCGAGGGCCAATGCCTCATCCCCGGTGACGAATCGGCCCGCGTTCATCATGATGCCGAACGTGTCAGGCCCGAGGACAAACACCTGATCCCGACGCCTGAGAAAGGACCCGATGAACACGGCATTCTGATATGTGCGTTCGGCCTGTGATTTTGGGTCCAGCGGCTTTTTGGGCGGTCCCAACTCGATGATAATGCACAGGACAGAACTGCGTCTGAGGCGTCCGCGATAGAGCGCCGCCCTTAGCGCAATTTCAAAGGATTCGCCTGCGTTTTCGATCCGGCTGACCTTGGCCACGGCCATGTTTCGGCGAAAGTGACGATCCGCGAGGGCCGCCAGAACGGCAAGGGTCGGCACAGTGATCAATGCGACCAGAAGGCCGATCTGAGCGCCGAGTGCATTCCATGCCATCAAAGAAATTGGCAACAAGGCCAAGGCAAGCGGCCCGGTCAGAACATCGGCGATCCTATGCCGGACCAGAAGTAACCTGTGTCGTATGCTGCGCAAAATACTGCCCCATCTGTGCTGGAGCACGCTACGCAGTGGCGATTGAAGATGCGCTTAACGCAGCTTTGGCGCGCTGTCGGAATTTGTATCAAATTTTAACGGATCACGGGTCAAACCGGCAAAATCAAACAGGCCCGGATCCAGCAGGTGAGACGGGCGCGCATTCATCAACGCGCGGAATATCACCTGTCGACGACCAGGGGAATTTGCCTCCCACCCGTCGAGGATGCGTTTGACCTGCTGGCGTTGCAGCCCGTCTTGGGAGCCACACAGATCGCAGGGGATGATCGGGTAGTTCATCGCCTTGGCAAAGGCCTCACAATCCGCTTCAGCCGTCAGAGCAAGGGGGCGATAGACAAAGAGATCACCCTCTTCATTGACCAGTTTGGGCGGCATCGTGGCCAGCCGCCCGCCATGGAACAGGTTCATGAAAAAGGTCTCTAGGATGTCATCGCGGTGATGGCCAAGTACGACGGCTGAGCATCCCTCTTCGCGGGCGATGCGATAAAGGTTGCCGCGTCTCAGGCGCGAACATAAGGCGCAATAGGTGCGGCCCTGCGGGACCTTGTCGACCACGATGGAATAGGTGTCCTGATACTCAATCCGGTGCGGCACCCCCATCTTTTCCAAAAACTCCGGCAGCACCGTGGCGGGAAACCCCGGCTGCCCTTGATCCAGATTGCAGGCCAATAGATCCACCGGCAAAAGCCCGCGCCACTTGAGCTCATGCAGGATCGCCAAAAGGGTATAGCTGTCTTTGCCGCCCGACAGGCAGACAAGCCACCGCGCACCCGGCTCGACCATGCCGAACTGTTCTATCGCCTCTCGGCAATTGCGCACGATCCGTTTGCGCAGTTTGCGAAACGCGGTCGATTTGGGCGCCCCGGCGAATAGCGGGTGAATGTCGTCAGTGTCGTCTAGCATGGGCGGGCCTCTTGGCGTGACGGCTCAGCCTTAGAATATCACGTTCAGCATGACCAGAGAGACAACGAGGAAGAGCACCGTCATGATCCCGCCGGTGCGGATGAAATCCGTCACCTTGTAACCCGCAGGGCCCATGATGAGGGCGTTCACCTGGTGCGTCGGAATGATGAAGGAGTTGGACGTGGAGATCGCCACAGTCAGGGCAAACACCGCCGGATTGGCCCCGGCCGCGACCGCAATGGAAACGGCGAGCGGCACCAAGAGCACCGTCGCGCCAACATTTGACATGACCAGCGAGAACCCGGTGGCAAGGATCGCGATCCCGGCTTGCAAGGACCAAATCGGCCAGCCATCAAGGGCGATCAGAATTTGCTGCGCGATCCAGGCTGCGGTGCCGGTGTTTTGCACGGCCTGGCCCAAGGGAATGAGGCTCGCCAGCAGGAAGACAGTGTTCCACCCCACGGCGCGATAAGCCTCATCAATCGAGAGCACTTTGGTCAGCATCATCCCAACCGCCCCGGTGAGCAGGCACAGCGACAGACGAATATCCGTGAAGAGGATCATCGACAGCGCAACAAGAAAGAAAAACACCGCATGGGCCACCTTGTGCGGGCGCAGTTCCTCTTGGGGGAAATCCGAGGTGACGACCACGTAGTCTCGGTTGCGTTTCAACCGGGTGAGGTTGTCCCACCGTGTATGCGCCACCAGCATGTCGCCTGCGCGCAGCTCTTCCAACCCGATGGGGGTGGGCACGTGATCGTCTGTTTCCACATGGCTGAGCGTGTCTTCCCCGCGGTGGATGGCCAAAAGCGACAGGCCTGTTTGCTTGCGCAGTTGCAAATCCCGCGGGCATTGGCCGATCACGTGGCTGTCAGGCGGGATCACGACCTCGGCGATGCCTGCATTTGTGGGGGCAAATTCTTCGGCGAAGACATCCAGCTTGGTCCGCATGAAAAGGCCGTTTTCTTCGCAAAACTTCTTCACCTCCGCCTTGTCGCCGATGATGGCCAGGCGACACGGCGCGGCGATCTCCGCCGTCAGGATCTGCACCATGGAGACTTTGCCGCGATAGTAGGTGGAGATGATGTAGATGTGGTTGTTGAGGTTGATATCAGCGAGCTGCTGCCCCACCAGAGGTGTATTCACCGGCACGTCCACCTCATAGACATCCGCCGTCAGACCATAGACCCGGTTGAGGTAATCCGAGGTGCCTTGCCCTGCGGAGGCGTCGACTTTTTCGCCTTTGCCCGGCAGTACGAACTTTCCGAAAATCATGAAATACGCGATTCCGGTGAGCACCAAGGCCACACCGATCGGCGTCACGGAAAAGAGGCTAAA
Source organism: Pseudomonadota bacterium (assembly GCA_039030635.1). Lineage (GTDB taxonomy): Bacteria > Pseudomonadota > Alphaproteobacteria > Rhodobacterales > Rhodobacteraceae > Roseovarius. The sequence goes on along the minus strand of JBCCDT010000055.1, from coordinate 21,327 downwards.
GGGTTCCATCTGTTGGGTCTGCGGCAGACCTTCGTTGGCGGACATGATCAAATCATTGAGCAGGATCAGCGGCGAGGATCCGACCATTGTCATCGTCCCGCCGAGGATGGCGCAGAACCCCATGGGCATCAGCAACCGGGCCAGCGGGATTCCGGTGCGCGCTGAGATGCGGCTGACCACTGGGATGAACAACGCGGCCGCGCCCACGTTTTGCAGAAAGCTTGAGATGAAGCCCACGGTGCCGGACACGATGGGCAGCACCCGTGCCTCAGTCGAGCCACCGTATTTCAGGATGGTGGCGGCCACCTTGTTCATCAGCCCGGTTTTGTCGAGGCCTGCCCCCACAATCATCACCGCGATGATCGATATGACGGCGTTTGACGCAAACCCGTCGAAAAGATGCGTGACATCTGCCACGCTTTCGAGCCCGGGCACGTAGGACAGGATGCCGATCAGTACGAGAACCACGATGGCGGCCAGGTCGACGCGGATGATCTCGGACACAAATAGGAAAATGGTAAAGCACAAGGTCGCGACCACGACGGCCATTTCCGTAGTGAATGCGATAGTCTCCATCTTTCCTCCCTCGTCAGTTGATACTGAAGGGAAAAAAGACATTGGTCAAACCTAACTTAAACTTTTTGAGACGATACGTCTCAAAAAGCACTTAGACGGTTCAACATTGGTGGGTTAAGGCGGTCGCTGCCGTTAGCTTTCGCCGCCCATCAGGCTGCGCATAATGGCTTGGGCCGCGTCTGAGCTCCAATCGGCATCGCCCACCAGCCGGGCGATCTCTTGCCCGTTTTCATCCAGCACCATTGTGACAGGCAGGCCCAGCACGCCCATCTCGCGGGCAATTTTGGACCGGGGATCGCGATGGAGCGGCAGGTTGTCGACACCGATCTCCGCAAAAAACGCCTTCATGGCCTGGGGTGGATTGCGGCCGGTGGCGATGGTGACCACCTCAAAGCGGTCTCCGCCGAGTTCACTCTGAAGCTCTGACAGCATAGGCATTTCATGGCGGCAAGGCGCGCACCACGTGGCCCAGAAGTTCAGCACCACGATCTTGCCGTCGTAATCGGCCAATGTGCCGGTGCCACCATCGATGGTTTCAAACGCTGTGTTGGACACATCTTGAGGGGCCTCATGAAAGACCAGTTTCTTCATGTCGCCTGTCCGCAGCGCCTTGGCAGTGTCCAGATCGGCCAAGCTCGCGTTTGCACCAAAGACGAGCGCCGTATAAAGGACGATTTGAAACAGCGTTTTCATGCTTCCTCCGAAGGGCTTTGACATGGACAACAAGACCTCAAACCAGATGTGGGGCGGCCGCTTTGCCAGCGGGCCGGACGCCATTATGGAAGCAATTAATGCATCCATCGGCTTCGACCAGCGGATGGCGGCGCAGGACGTTGCCGGCTCCAGGGCCCATGCGGCCATGCTCGCCGCCACAGGCATTATCAGTGATAAGGACGCAGAGGCGATCCGGGAAGGGCTGCTCACGGTCTTGTCAGAGATCGAAGCGGGAAAGTTTGAGTTTTCCACCGCGCTGGAAGACATCCACATGAATGTGGAGGCGCGTCTCAAAGAGATCATCGGCGAACCTGCCGGGCGTTTGCATACGGGTCGCAGCCGAAATGATCAGGTGGCCACTGATTTTCGCCTCTGGGTGCGGGATCAGTTGGATGCGGCCGACGAGGCGCTCGTCACTCTCTTGCGTTCGTGTCTCGCTCAGGCAGAGGTGGGCGCCGATTGGGTGATGCCGGGCTTTACCCATTTGCAGGTGGCGCAACCCGTCACATGGGGCCATCACATGATGGCCTATGTGGAAATGTTCGGGCGCGATCTGAGCCGCGTCCGCGATGCGCGCAAGAGGATGAATGAATGCCCGCTGGGCACGGCCGCCCTGGCTGGCACGTCCTTTCCGATTGACCGGCATATGACGGCAGAGGCTTTGGGGTTTGACCGGCCTTGTGCCAACTCACTTGATGGTGTGAGCGACCGGGATTTCGCGCTTGAGTTCCTGAACGTGGCCAGCATCAGCGCCATGCATCTCAGCCGGTTGGCCGAAGAGCTGGTGATCTGGTCATCGGCGCAATTCCGCTTTGTCGCGCTGTCGGATCGGTTTTCGACCGGTTCCTCGATCATGCCGCAGAAGAAAAACCCGGATGCGGCGGAACTGATCCGTGCCAAGATCGGGCGCATTTTCGGGGCCAATGTGGCGCTGATGACGGTGATGAAAGGCCTGCCGCTGACCTATTCCAAGGACATGCAGGAAGACAAAGAGCAGGTGTTTGACGCCGCCGATAACTGGATGCTCGCCATAGCCGCGATGGAAGGCATGGTCCGGGATTTAACGCCCAATCGGGAGGCCCTTGAGGCTGCAGCAGGCACCGGGTTTTCAACCGCGACGGACCTCGCGGATTGGCTGGTGCGGGTGCTGGGCATGCCGTTCCGTGATGCCCATCATGTGACCGGGCGCTTGGTCGCGATGGCGGAGGACGCGGGATGCGATTTGCCAGACCTGAGCCTTGCGCAAATGCAAAGCGTTGAGCCGGGTATCACCGAAGGGATTTTTGACGTCCTAGGCGTGCATAACTCGGTTGCCTCTCGCCTCAGCTATGGCGGCACAGCGCCCATTCGGGTAAAAGAACAGATATCCAGTTGGAAGGAGTTCTTGTTATGACGCGTATCATTGCCATTCTGGCCCTCTTTGCCCTCACCGCCTGTGGCGCGGATGGGGAACCTGTTCAACCGACCATGAATGCCGGGATTGGCATTGGCACCAATGGTGTCAAAGTGCGCACCGGTGTGGGTGTCAAATCCGGCCCGGTCCGCGTGGGTGTGGGTCTCGGTCTTTGAGATACGTTTTTCTTGGCCTTGCGATTTGGGGCACGGTGCATCCGATGTCCTACTTCATCGCGTGGTTCAATGAGAACGGATACGACATCATGGCGATGGTCGATGCCTGGCACGTCAATGCCGCGACCAGCGGGTTGGTTTGGGACCTAACGGTCGCCGCGGTCGCGCTGACCATCTGGGTGATCTATGAGGTTGTGCAGCGCAAGCATTGGATCGGTCTCATCGCTATCCCCGCGACCTTCTGCATCGGGGTGAGCTGCGGCTTGCCACTTTATATCTTCCTGCGCATGGGTTATCGCGGCTGAACGCTCAGATTTTTGAGTATTTTTAGCAAGATGAAACCGGGCGCCGGGGTAGTGAGACATGGATCATTTTCTGTATCGTGATGGCGTGTTGCATGCCGAGGATGTGCCGGTGGCTGAGATTGCGGCCCAGGTGGGCACGCCGTTTTATTGCTATTCCACCGCAACGCTGACCCGCCATTTCAAGCTTTTTGATGACGCCCTAGAGGGGCTGGATCATCTGGTCTGTTATGCCATGAAAGCCGCGAGCAATCAGGCGATTTTGAAAACGCTGGCCGAGCTGGGTGCGGGAATGGATGTCGTTTCTGCTGGCGAGTACCTGCGGGCGCGGGCGGCTGGGGTGCCGGGTGAGAAGATTGTTTTCGCAGGTGTCGGCAAAACCCGAGAGGAGATGCGCATCGCGCTCGAAGGCGGCGTGCGGCAATTCAACGTGGAAAGCGAGCCGGAGATGGTGGCGCTGAGCGAAGTGGCGACATCGCTGGGGGTGAGCGCGCCGATCACCGTGCGGGTCAACCCGGATGTTGACGCCAAGACCCATGCCAAGATCGCCACCGGCAAATCCGAGAACAAGTTTGGCATTCCGATTTCCCGCGCCAAGGAGGTTTATGCCATGGCGGCCCGCCTGCCCGGGCTGGAGGTGATCGGGATTGATGTGCATATCGGGTCGCAGCTGACCGATCTGGAACCGTTCCGACTGGCCTATCAAAAGGTGGCGGATCTGACAGAGATGTTGCGCGCGGAAGGTCATGATATTCGCAGGCTCGATCTGGGTGGTGGGCTTGGCATTCCCTATACCACCAGCAATGAAGCCCCACCGCTGCCCACGGATTTCGGGGCGCTGATCAAAGAGACCGTGGGGCATCTTGGCTGTGAGATCGAGATTGAGCCGGGCCGTTTGATCGCGGGCAATGCCGGCATTCTGGTCAGCCGGGTGATCTATGTGAAATCCGGCGAGGGGCGGGATTTCCTGATTCTCGACGGGGCCATGAATGACCTGATCCGCCCGGCCATGTATGATGCGCATCATGACATCGTGCCCATCGTGGAACCTGCGCCCGGGGTGGAGCAGCAGCCTTACGACATCGTCGGCCCGGTCTGCGAAAGCGGGGATACATTCGCCAAACAGCGCATGATGCCGCCTTTGAAAGACGGGGACCTCGTGGCGTTTCGAAGCGCGGGTGCCTACGGCGCGGTGATGGCCAGTGAATACAACACGCGGCCCTTGGTGCCGGAAGTTCTTGTGCACGAGCATCAATTCGCCGTCATCAGGGCGCGTCCGACCTTTGACGAGATCATAAATCGAGATACACTTCCTGAGTGGTTGTAAAGCGTCTGTCCGCCGATACATTAAACGGTGAGGTCAGTGCGCAACCCTGACCGGATAGGACATATGCGAAACGCGCCAAACCTGCAGACCATGCTGACGCGCCTGAAGCGGCCATTGCGGCTGACTTGGGCGGGTTTGATTGCAGAGCGTTTGGTGCAAGCGTTTTGGCCTTTATGGAGTGTTGTCGCCGCCGCGAGTGGCGCGCTGATGCTGGGCCTGCAAGATATGCTCCCGGTGGAGGCGGTGTGGATTGCTTTTGTCGCCACAGGCGTGGCGCTGGTTGCTTTCCTCGTACTAGGCGTCTGGCGCTTCCGTTGGCCCAACCGTGATGAGGCGGTGGAACGGCTGGATGCCACTATGAAAGGCCGACCGTTGGCTGCCCTGGCGGATAACCAGGCGATTGGCACGGGCGATCACGCATCCGAACAGTTGTGGACTGCACATTTGAACCGCATGGTGGATCGGGCGAAATTTGCCGAACCGGTGCAGCCCAATTTACGACTGTCGGACCGCGATCCTTTTGGCCTTCGCTATGTCGCGCTATTGGGGTTGGTTGTGGCGTTGCTTTTTGGGTCGGTGTCACAGGTGGCATCCGTGTCTCAACTTGGGCCAACGGCCGCGGCGCCGACTGCGTCCGGGCCATCGTGGGAAGGGTGGGTGGAGCCGCCACTTTATACCGCGTTGCCGAGCCTTTATCTCAATGATCAAGACGGTGAAATTCGCGTGCCCGAAGGCAGCCGGATCACCTTGCGCCTTTACGGCGAAGTGGGCGCGCTTTCTGTTGCCGAGACGGTGTCGGGCCGAACAGACAACGTGGGCGCGGCGACCGATCCTGAGCAGGAATTTGAGGTCACCGCAGACGGCACTTTGCGCATTGATGGGCCGGGTGGGCGCGAGTGGACAGTGATCGCTGTGCCCGATGAAGCCCCCGCCGTTGCGCTTTTGGATGAAGGGGTGACCACGACATTCGATGGCCAGATGAGCCAGCCGTTCCAGGCCGTGGATGATTACGGCGTGGAAAGCGGCAAGGCGATCTTTAGCATGGATATGTCGCGGCTTGACCGGCGCTATGGGTTGGCAACAGAGCCTGAGCCGCGTGAAGACATTTCCCTTGAGCTGCCTATGCCGATTGCGGGCAACCGGGCGGAGTTTGTCGAAACCCTGATCGAGAACCTGTCGCAGCATCCTTGGGCGCATCTTCCGGTCAATCTGGAGTTGGAAGTGGAGGATGCCAGCGGCCAGATCGGGCTCAGCATTCCGCGCGCCATGGACTTGCCAGCGCGGCGCTTTTTTGATCCGCTGGCCGCCTCGATCATTGAACAGCGGCGCGATTTGCTGTGGTCGCGCGACAATGCCACCCGTGTGAGCCAGGTTTTGCGCGCCGTGTCCCACGCGCCAGAGGATGGTCTGTTTCGGTCGGAAGGATCCTATTTGCGCCTGCGTGTGATCCTGCGCGGGATGGAAACCAAGATGAGCCTTGGCACCTTCACGCCAGAGGCGCGTGATGAAACGGCTGAGGCGCTGTGGGAACTAGCGATCATCCTTGAGGATGGCGATATCGGCGATGCGTTGGCCCGGATGCAAGAGGCGCAGGAACGGCTGAGTGAGGCGATGCGCAACGGGGCCAGCGAAGAAGAGATTGCGCGCCTGATGCAAGAGCTGCGCGATGCCACGCAGGATTACCTGCGCCAACGCTCGCAACAGGCGCAGCGCGAAGGCGATGAAAGCGGTGAACAGGGCGAAATGCCCGATAATATGACGTCGCTTGATCAGCAAGATATCCAGGACATGATGGACCGGATCCAAGAGCTGATGGAACAAGGCCGTTTTGCCGAAGCAGAGCAGGCGCTGCAGGAATTCCAGGAAATGATGGAAAACCTGCGCATGGCCGAAGGGCAGCGCGGACAGCAGAACAACAACCCGGGCCAGGAGGCGATGGAAGGGTTGGCAGAGACGTTGCGCGATCAGCAAGGCCTGTCGGACCAAGCCTTCCGCGACTTGCAGGAACAGTTCAATCCGGATGCCCAAGCGGGCAACACGGATAGCAATGAAGGCCGCAGCGGGGATCAGGGCCGCGGTGAACAGCATGACGGACAGGGCTCTGGCCAAGGCAACCAGCAAAGCGAAAGCCAGGGCAATCAAAGCGCGGAGGGCCGCTCGGCCCAAGAGAGCCTCGCTGACCGTCAGGAGGCGCTTCGGCAGGAATTGGAACGCCAGCGGCAAAACCTGCCCGGTGCGGGCTCTGAGGGGGGCGATGCCGCGCGGCAATCCCTTGAGGATGCGGAACAAGCCATGCGCGGTGCCGAAGAGGCTTTGCGCCAGGATGATCTGGCCGAAGCGATCGATCGCCAGGCCGAAGCGATGGAAGCGCTGCGCGACGGGATGCGCGAGTTGGGAGAGGCGATGGCCGAAAACCAGCAGAATCAGCAAAACGGCCAGGGCCAGGCGCGCGGCCAGTTCAGCGGCGAAGAAAGCCAGGACCCGCTTGGCCGCGATCGCAACGGTCGCGCGCAGGTCGGCGATGAAAATGGGAGCATTCCCGATGGTGATGTGTATCGACGGGCGCTTGAGCTGGTGGATGAAATTCGCCGCAAATCCGGGGATGCGGATCGATCAGAGCTAGAGCGCAATTATTTTGAACGGCTGTTGGACCGGTTTTAGCGCCGCGGTCCGGTCGTGTTACTGCCCAACCAACCCCTGCAAAGCCGCACGACCTTGGTCAATGAGCTGGGTGTAACCGGTCAGTGGATCGTTCAAAGCGGGCACCATTTGCACCAGTTGCGGCGCAAAGATGTACAAGGCCGCGGCAATCACAAAGAGTGCGATCGACAGGCGGAGCCCGCGGGAAAAGCCACTGCTGCCTTCTTTTTGGGTGGCCACCCGGCTTCCGTCACGGGCGGATGCGGCCTCTGACGCGCCGTCGCTCTGCGCCTCAATACGCTGATCCACGTCTTCCACTTCGGGCAGAAGATTGGCGCGGGTTCCAAGATCAATCTCGGGCGTGGGAGCATCGGGTTTCGCATCTGGATCTGGCGCCTGGACCAAGTCTGATACGGGCTCATCCACGGCATCTTCAAAGCCGCGAAGCCGCGCCATGCGGTCTTTGGCCTGTTGCGTGCGTTGATCGGCACCATCGGATCCTGAAAGGCCAAGATCGGGCTGTGTTTCAAGACCGCCTGACATCTCCGCCTCTCGGGCGCGCACCTCGCGATCTGCCTCCTCGCGCAGAACGCTGGCCACATCCTCGGCCAATTCCCGGCGGGGCGGGGCTGACATGGGTGGCGCATCAGCTGGATCTTGGTCTTGTTCGGCTACATCCTCTTGCGGCGCATCCAGCGTATCGTTGGGGCCTACATCCTCATCCGCGTCCAGCTCGGGCGCATCAGGGTCGAAGGCCGGCGTGTAATCGGGATGATCAGGATGGTGTTGAAACCATGTGTCGCCACAATTGGAGCATTGCACATCCCGGCCGTTCAGCGGGATCACTTCATCTGGCACTTCGTACTGTGCCGCGCAATTGGGGCAAGTCAGCCTCATTTTGCTACCTGTCGTTTCATGCGTGTTCACTGCCCTGGCCGTTCAAGACCCCTTGTGCACAAAGGTTTAGCGCCAAAACGGTCAGCGGCAAAGCAATTTGGGCCAAGCCCGGCACATCAGTTCGGAACTGTGACGTTGCACCCAAACACTGCACTGTTTGATTGCGCTGGGCGCACCCATCGGGCATGAAGCGAACGGGGGATATGAAGGGTCGTGCGGTGATCGAGCTCGAGAATGTGGCCTATAACTATGGCGGAGGGGAGCTTCTGAGTGAGGTGTCACTGAAGCTGCAGCCCGGGTCGTTTCATTTTTTGACTGGACCGTCCGGATCCGGCAAGACCACGTTGCTCAAGCTCTGCTACGGCGCGCTGTTCCCGACGGCCGGACATATCCAACTGTTCGAGCAAGACGTCATGACCATGGATCGTGACGATATTGCCTATATGCGCCGTCGCGTGGGCGTGGTGCATCAAGACTGTCAGTTTCTCGATCATTTGTCCGTGTCCGACAATATTGCCCTTCCGCTGATGGTGTCGGGGTATGATCTTTTGGCGGAGGCGGCCAATCTCAAGGAGTTGACCCATTGGGTCGGGCTGCATCACCGCGCCAAGGCAATGCCACCGGAACTATCGGGCGGAGAGCGGCAACGCGCAGCTCTCGCCCGTGCGGTGATCATGTCGCCGGACGTGGTTCTGGCCGATGAGCCTACGGGCAATATCGACTGGGAGATGTCTCAGCGGCTGTTGCAGCTTCTCTTGGAGCTCAACCGCATGGGCAAGACCATCATGATCGCGACCCATGATCTGGCGCTGATACGGTCCGCCAAAACACAGGTTCAAGCCCGAGTGCTGCGTATTTCCAACGGTCGCGTGCAATTGGCCGGGGCGGATCTGTGATGGCGGTGTTTTCGGATCTCATGGAATTTGCCATTGGCGATGCACAGGCTGACCGCGTGGTCCCGCCCACAGGGTTCACCGCGACACTGACCTGGTTCAGCGCGGCCGCGATGGCATTTCTGGCTGTCTTTGCGCTGGCGCTGTCGCTCGCCGCAGGGCGGCTCGCGGATCGGTGGGGGTCCGAGTTGGCCTTGAGCTCGACCATCCGCATATCTGCGCCGGCGGGCCAATTGGTCGAACAGACCGACGCCGTGCTGAACATCCTGAACACGACGCGCGGTGTGGCCTCTGCGCGGGCCATGACGGACGAAGAGCAACAGGCGCTTCTTGAGCCGTGGTTTGGACCGGATGTACCGGTGGACACGCTCCCGATCCCGCGGTTGATCGATGTTGTGGAAACTTCTGACGGGTTTGACGCGGCTGGTTTGAGGCTGCGGTTGGCTGCGGAGGCCCCGGGGGCCGTACTGGATGACCATACCCGGTGGCGCCGACCCTTGGTGCAGGCCGCCGACAGGCTGCGTGGTTTGGGGTGGATTTCCATGGTGCTGATCACTGCGGCGACGGCGGCCATGATCACGCTTGCCGCCAATGCCGCACTGTCCGCCAACGCGCAGGTGATCTCTGTGCTGCGTCTGGTGGGTGCGCGCGACACATATATCGCTCAGGCCTTTGAGCGGCGCTTTACCATTCGCGCCAGTCTCGGCGCTGTCTTGGGGGCCGTGCTGGGCCTTGGGGCCATCTTGCTTTTGCCTTCAGCGCAACCCACGGGCGGGTTCCTCACCGGGCTTGGATTTCGCGGGTGGCACTGGGCCCTGCCATTGCTCATACCGATCATCGCCGGTCTTGTGGCCTTTGTGGCGACGCGCCTGGCTGCGCGGCGCACGTTGAGGGATATGGCATGAAGGACGCGGTGCAGTGGGTCCGGTCATGTGTCTTTGTGATCAACATTTATGCCATGATGCCGGTTTTTGGGTTGGCCTTTCTGCCCTGGGCTTTGTTCAGTCGCAAAGGCGCGATTACGGCGTGCAAGAGTTGGGCCTATTATGCGCTGTGGTGCGCGCGGTGGATGGTGGGGATACGCTATGAGATCCGCGGGACGCCGCCCACGGACGAGGTGATGATCGCATCCAAGCATCAGTCTTTTATGGACATCTTCACGATCTACACCTGCATTCCTGCGGGCAAGTTCATCATGAAGCGAGAGATCCTCTACACCCCTGTCATTGGCCAATACGCGATCAAGCTTGGCTGTGTGGCCGTGGATCGGGGCAAACGCTCTGCGGCGATCAAGAAGATGGTCGAGGATGTAGAGAAGGGCAAAACCCATCCCGGGCAGTTGATCATCTACCCTCAAGGAACGCGAATCGCGCCGGGGGTGAAGGCGCCCTACAAAGTGGGCACAGGGGTGCTTTACGAAGAGCTGGGTCAGCCTGTTGTGCCGGTGGCAACCAATGTGGGCGTATTCTGGCCGCGCAAAGGGATCATGCGGTATCCCGGTCTTGCCGTGATCGAATTTCTGCCGAGGATTGAGCCGGGGCTGGATCGCGACGCGTTCATGGCGCGACTGGAGCGGGAGGTGGAAACCGCCTCTGATGCATTGATGAGAGAAGCGGGGTTTGACGTCGATGGAGTGGATCAACAGCGTTGAGGACTTGGAGGCGCTGTATGGCACGCCTGCGCCCGCCTCGATCAATAAGGTGGCCACGCGGCTGACGCCGCTCTATCGAAAATGGATCATGACATCGCGGTTTTGCGTGCTGACCACCGTGGGGGAGGCCGGGACCGATGGCAGCCCCCGTGGGGATGATGGCCCGGTCGTGATGGAGTTGGACGCGCGCACCTTGGCCATGCCGGATTGGCGCGGGAACAATCGCCTCGACAGCCTACGCAATATTGTGAGCGATGGGCGGGTGTCTTTGATGTTCATGGTGGCGGGATCGAACACGGTGGTTCGGCTGAACGGAGACGCGCGATTGACCCAAGACGCCGACCTGCGCGCGCGGTTTGACAAAGACGGTCGCCAGCCTGCTACGGTGATCGTCATCCGCATTGCTGAGATCTACACCCAATGCGCCCGCGCCCCGATGCGGGCCGAGCTGTGGACGCGCGATGATACAGACGGTTTGCCAACCGTGGGTGAGATCCTGGCCGAGCAAACGCAGGGTGAGGAAGGCGGCGCAGACTATGACGCCGCGTGGACTCCGAGGGCCGCCAAAACGCTTTGGTGATTTTTTACAAGTTTCCGCGACGGAAGCTTTCGCCTGTCACGTTCTACTTTCAGGGCTTGCGGCTTCGCCAAAAAACCACGGGCCCTGGGCAAACGCGCCATCCCGTCCTTACTTGACCCGCGCGCGAGGGCTCTGCCGGTGGGGACCCCAACCTCACCGGCTTTTCTATGTGCGCTCGTCCGCCCTGCGGGCTGTCTCGCTCAGCTGTGGATCGGACCGTCGCCGCAGGCCAATGCGGCCTCGCGCACGGCCTCAGAGAAGGTTGGATGGGCGTGACAGGTCAGGGCCATGTCTTCTGCAGAGGCACCAAATTCCATCGCGACGCAGATTTCATGAATGAGATCCCCCGCCATAGGCCCGATGATATGCGCGCCCAGAATCCGATCTGTATCCGCATCAGCCAGCAGTTTGACAAACCCGTCGCCCGCGAAAACCGCCTTGGCCCGGCCATTGCCCATAAAGGAGAACTTTCCAGCCTTATACGCCACGCCAGCGGCTTTCAGCTCTTCTTCGGTTTTGCCGACGCTGGCCACTTCGGGGTGGGTGTAGATCACGCCGGGGATAACGTCATAGTTCACATGGCCATGTTTGCCGGCGATGACCTCGGCGGCTGCCATGCCTTCGTCCTCGGCCTTATGGGCAAGCATGGGGCCTGCGATAGCATCCCCAATGGCATAGATGCCGTCCACATTGGTGCGCCATTGATGATCCGTCTTGATCTGGCCGCGGTCGGTCATGGCGACGCCAAGCGCCTCGAGACCCAGCCCGTCCGTATAGGGTTTGCGGCCGGTTGAGACGAGAACGATATCCGCGTCGAGCTGATGCGCACTGTCATCCTTACGGAGGTTGTAATTGACCTTTGCCTTCGTCTTGGTGGCATCAACGGATTGCACAGCCGCGCCCATGATGAAGTTCAAGCCCTGCTTTTTCAGCAGTTTCTGGAATGTCTTTTGCACGTCGCCATCCATGCCCGGGGTGATGGCATCGAGGAATTCAACGACAGTCACGTCGGACCCAAGCCGGGCGTAGACGGATCCCAATTCCAACCCGATGACGCCCGCGCCAATCACCACCATTTTCTTGGGAACCTTGGACAGCTCCAGCGCGCCGGTTGAGGTCACCACGATTTTTTCATCGATCTCGACGCCCGGCAGGCTGGAGGGTTCTGATCCAGAAGCCACGATGATGTTTTTCGCCTCATGAATGTCGTCGCCGACTTTGACCTTACCCGCTTCAGGGATGGAACCCCACCCTTTGAGCCAGTCTATCTTGTTCTTTTTGAACAGAAATTCGATGCCCTTGGTGTTTTGACCAATGGTGTCGGTCTTGTAGGAGAGCATTTGTTTCCAATCGACGGAAGGCGCTTTGCCCTTCAGGCCCATTGTGGCGAAGTTATGCTCGGCCTCATGTAGCATATGGGTGGCATGCAAGAGCGCCTTGGACGGGATGCAGCCCACGTTGAGGCACGTGCCGCCCAGGGTGTCGCGCCCTTCTACGCAGGCGGTTTTGAGGCCCAGTTGGGCGCAGCGGATGGCGGCGACATAGCCGCCGGGGCCGGAGCCGATTACGATCACGTCATAGCTTGCCATGGGTCAGGTTCCTTGGTTTTTTGGGTGTTTGTATCACGTCGGATTTGCGTTGGGTCTGGCTGGGGGCCAGCCCCGTCGCCATTGTCGCTCGGACCAATGGCGCAACACTGGCGACCCCCGGGATATTTTCAGCCAGAAGAAACACGGGGTTGGTCATAGGAGGGCCGCCAGCAGCATGAGCGCGGTGGCGCCGAAGCCCACCATCCAGATCAGGGAGCGCCAGGGTCGCCAGCCGAAATAGTAGGCGGGGATGTAGAGGATGCGCGCGACAAGATAGGCGTAGGCGCAGGTGGCTGTGATCTGGTTTGAGCTGTCGGAAAGCGTGACGACGACGCAGGCGATGGTGAAGAGGATGAGCCCCTCAAAGTGGTTGTTCATCGCGCGGATCAGGCGGGCGGTTTTTTCCGAGACTTGCTCTTCGAGCGAGCCGCCCAAGCGGGAGCGGTCGCGCGGGGACATGGTCTTGGCCGGGCCCAGTTCCAGATTGGCGGGCACGGACATCAGGACGAATTGCACGACCTGTAGGAGGGCGGCGAGCGTGAGGGCGGTGAGTTCTGGGGTCATGAGGCGTTCCGTCTTGCGCGCGGGCCTTTGGCCGCGATGGAAAGAGTGGTGAAATTCTGTGCGCCGCAGGTGTTGCAGGACAAATAGACCTCTCCATCGCGGCGGGATCGGGTCCAAAGCGGGCTGGGCGCCATGGAATAGATCGGTGTTTTGCTGACCCGTCCCCGTGGCCCGACGGAGCTATCGGCAATCGTCACATCTTGCGTGGCCGCGCAGGCGGGGCAGGCTATTGTGACGCGATTGGGGATTGCCATTGTGCGGGTCCTTTAAGGGTTGGGCGCGGTGCGGTGGTGGGTCATTCTTTTAACATACCCTGAGATTTGAGGTGGTACATGTAGCCTCCGACAAGCAGGAAACCGAGGGACCAGAGCCATAAGATTCCGATCTCGCTGAACTTTGCGTGGTTGGCGAAGGCCGCCGTGGGGTCCAGGTTTGCGATCATGAAGGGCCAGGCGGGGGAGGTGGCCATGGCAACGGAGAGCCAGATGGCGTCGTTTTTCAGGATGTAGACCCAGTAGGTGACAAAGGCGGTGCCGATGAAGACCAGGGCTGGCACGAGGGAGATGGCGAGGACGACAAAGGGCACATCTTGTTGTTGGGCAGCGGCCTGGTAGAGCGCGAAGCTGCTCCATGCGCCGAGGGCGGTGAAGAGGCAGGTCGCGCCGCCGATGAAGACGATGATGTTGGCCAGGAGAGGGCGGCCGGAGAGGACATCCGCGAGAAGGGTCATACATCGCTACCCGTGCCGGGCTCGACCCGGGACCTCTGTAGCTTTGGCGGGTGCTTCCGGATCATTGATGAGACCCTTCTTGGAGTACGATCCATCTGACAATGAGCAAAGCTACCAATGAGGCTGCGCCTATAAGTGTTAGACTTTGCAAGACACCCGAAACAGAACTGGCATAGGGCGCAGAAGACGCGCCGACCAATGCGAGGTAGGCAACGATCCAAATCATCGTTGCCTCAATGAAGACTACAACGGAACGCCGCTTTAGAACTGACAACCAAACAATGGCCGCAGCGATGATCAGAGCGGCTAAGAACATGCACTGGCTTTCCAAGTCACCGATGTAATTAAAGCAATTGATAAAACTGGGTGCTTCGGTCGTCGTAGGAAACTGGAACATTTTTACAGCAAGCGAGGCCAAGACCAAGCCAGAGATCAGGCTCATCAAATATGCCGATCCCGTTGGCTTTGGGTTTGGTCCGTCTTCTAGGGTCACGGTTGAGTTTGTTCCCTTTAGGAGGTTTTGCCGGGTCTCAGCCCGGCAATTTATTTACAGATCCATCAGCAACCGGCGCGGGTCTTCAAGGGCATCCTTGACGCGCACCAGGAACGTCACCGCGCCTTTGCCGTCGACGATGCGGTGGTCGTAGCTCAGCGCGAGGTACATCATCGGCCGGGCTACGATTTCGCCGTTTACGACCATCGGGCGTTGTTGGATTTTATGCATGCCGAGGATGCCGGATTGGGGTGGGTTGAGGATGGGCGAGCTCATCAGCGAGCCGTAGACGCCACCGTTGGAGATGGTGAACGTGCCGCCCTGCATTTCGGCCATGGAGAGCTTGCCGTCGCGAGCGCGGGCGCCTTTTTCGGCGATTTGGGCCTCAATGGCCGCAAATGACATCGCGTCGGCGTCGCGGATCACAGGCACGACAAGGCCCGTGGGCGTGCCGGTGGCGATGCCCATGTGGACGAAGTTTTTGTAGACGATGTCCGTGCCGTCAATCTCGGCGTTGACCTCTGGCACCTCTTTGAGGGCATGCACGCAGGCCTTGGTGAAAAACGACATGAAGCCCAGCTTGATGCCGTGTTTTTTCTGGAATTCGTCTTTGTATTGGGACCGCAGGGCCATCACCTCGGTCATGTCGACCTCATTGTAGGTCGTCAGCATGGCGGCGGTGTTTTGGCTGTCTTTGAGACGGCGCGCGATGGTTTGGCGCAGGCGCGTCATCTTCACGCGCTCTTCGCGGGAGGCGTCTTCAGCGGCGACGGGCGCGCGCGGCATTTGAGCAGGTGCAGGTGCGGGCGCCGGGCTGGCCGCGGCCTTGGCCACGTCTTCTTTCATGATGCGGCCGTCGCGGCCTGTGCCGGTGACCTGGTCCGGGGTGAGGCCCTGTTCAGCCATGGCTTTCTGAGCGGACGGCGCGTGTTCGATGTCTTTGCCGCCGCTGCTGGCCGCGGGGGCGGGCGCGGGTTCGGCAGATTTGGCAGGGGCTGCCGCGCCGCCAGAGCTCATCTCAGCGAGCTTGCCGGCTGCTTGGACGGTGTCGCCTTCTTTGGCGATGATCTTGGTCAGCGTGCCAGCGGAGGGGGCGGGCACCTCGACCGAGACTTTGTCGGTTTCCAACTCGCAGAGCATTTCATCGGCTTCCACCGTGTCACCTTCGGCTTTGAACCAGGTGGAGACGGTGGCCTCGGTGACGGACTCGCCCAAAGTAGGGACCATCACATCAATGCTGTTGCCGGGCGCGGGGGCGGGTTGCTCGTCGCTCGCCTTTGGCGGCGTCTCGCTTGCGGCGCCTTCGGAGATGGTGGCGAGCAAAGCATCGACGCCCACGGTTTCGCCCTCAGCGGCGACGATCTCCCCCATGGTGCCCGCGACAGGGGCGGGGACCTCGACCGTGACTTTGTCAGTTTCCAGCTCGCAGAGCATCTCATCGGCGGCGACCGGATCACCGGGCGCTTTGAACCAAGTGGCGACGGTGGCTTCCGTCACAGACTCGCCCAGGGTGGGGACGCGTACTTCGGTGCTCATGGGTTACTTTCCTTCCATGGTCAGAGCCGCGTCTACAAGAGCGGCCTGTTGGGCTTTGTGGGCTGAGGCCAGGCCCGTGGCGGGCGAGGCAGAGGCTGGGCGACCCGCATAGACGGGACGCGTGTGTTTGGCTTTGATGCGGGTCAGGACCCATTCGATATTGGGCTCGATGAAGCTCCACGCGCCTTGGTTTTTGGGCTCTTCCTGACACCAAACGACATCGGCGTTGGGGAAGCGCTGCATTTCCTTGACCATGGAGATGGCCGGGAAGGGGTAGAACTGTTCGATGCGCATGATGTAGACATCTTTGATCCCGCGCTTGTCACGTTCTTCCAGCAGATCGAAATAGACCTTGCCGGAGCAGAGGACGACGCGTTTGATCTTGTCATCCTTGACTAGCTTGGTGTCCGAATTGCCGTATTGCGCGTCGTCCCAGAGGACGCGGTGGAAGCTGGACCCGGTGGTGAAGTCCTGCGTTTTCGACACGCAGAGTTTATGCCGGAGGAGCGACTTGGGTGTCATCAGGATGAGCGGTTTGCGGAAGGTGCGGTGCAGCTGTCGGCGCAACAGGTGGAAATAGTTGGCCGGCGTCGTGCAGTTGGCCACGATCCAGTTGTCTTGCCCGCACATCTGCAAGAAACGCTCAAGCCGGGCGGAACTGTGTTCCGGGCCTTGCCCTTCGAACCCGTGAGGGAGGAGGCAAACGAGGCCGGACATGCGCAACCATTTGCTTTCGCCCGAGCTGATGAACTGATCGAACATGATCTGCGCACCGTTGGCGAAATCGCCAAACTGCGCCTCCCACAGGGTGAGCGCGTTGGGTTCGGCCAGTGAATAGCCATACTCAAACCCGAGCACGGCGTATTCAGACAGCATGGAGTCGATGACCTCGTACTGTGCCTGGCCCGGGCGGATGTTGTTGAGCGGGTAGTAGCGTTCTTCGGTGTCCTGATTGATCAGGCCCGAGTGACGCTGAGAGAACGTGCCGCGGGTACAGTCCTGACCGGATAACCGCACGGGGAACCCTTCGGTGAGGAGAGAACCAAAGGCCAATGCCTCCCCCGTGGCCCAGTCAAACCCTTCGCCACTTTCAAACATCTTGGCTTTCGCCTCAAGGAAGCGGGAGACGGTTTTGTGGAGCGGATACCCTTCGGGTGCGGATGATAACGCGCGGCCGATTTCGTTGAACGTCTCCTCTGGGATAGAGGTCTCGCCGCGTTGGTAATCTTCGTCCTTGCGGTCGAGATGGGACCACTTGCCATCCAGCCAATCGGCCTTGTTGGGGCGGTACTCTTTGCCCGCCTCAAACTCATCGGCCAGATGGGACTGAAACGCGGCCTTCATGTCTTCGATCTCACCTTCGGGGATGAGGCCATCTTTGACCAAGCGTTCGGTGTAAAGCGCGAGCGTCGTTTTCTGCTTCTTGATCGTCTTGTACATGATCGGGTTTGTGAACATCGGTTCATCGCCCTCGTTATGGCCAAAGCGGCGATAACAGATGATGTCGATCACGACGTCTTTCTTGAACTTCTGACGGAACTCGGTCGCAACGCGCGCGGCGTGGACCACGGCCTCTGGATCGTCGCCATTCACGTGGAAAATCGGCGCCTCAACCATGAGTGCGATATCGGTGGGATAAGGGCTAGACCTGCTGAAATGCGGCGCGGTGGTGAACCCGATCTGGTTGTTGACCACGATATGCATGGTGCCGCCGGTTTTGTGACCTTTGAGGCCGGAAAGACCGAAGCCTTCTGCGACCACGCCTTGACCGGCAAAGGCCGCATCACCGTGGAGCAGGATGCCCAGCACGGAGGTGCGTTCGTCATCGTTGAACTGGTCCTGCTTGGCGCGGACTTTGCCGAGGACGACGGGATTCACGGCCTCTAGGTGAGAGGGGTTGGCGGTCAGCGAAAGGTGCACGGAGTTGCCATCAAACTCACGATCCGACGACGCGCCGAGGTGATACTTCACATCGCCGGAGCCATCCACGTCTTCGGGCTTGAAGCTGCCGCCCTGGAACTCGTTGAAAATCGCGCGGTAGGGTTTGGCCATCACATTGGCCAGCACGCTCAGACGCCCACGGTGGGGCATGCCGACGATGATTTCGCGCACGCCCAGTTGCCCGCCGCGCTTGATCACCTGTTCCATCGCGGGGATCAGGCTTTCGCCACCATCGAGGCCAAAGCGTTTGGTGCCCATGTATTTGACATGGAGGTATTTCTCGAACCCTTCCGCCTCAACGAGCTTGTTCAGGATCGCCTTGCGCCCTTCACGGGTAAAGCTGATTTCCTTGTCAAAGCCCTCGATGCGTTCCTTGAGCCAGCCGGATTGTTCGGGGTCGGAGATGTGCATGTATTGCAGCGCGAATGTGCCGCAGTAGGTGCGTTTGACGATCTCTAGGATTTCGCGGATGGAGGCGACTTGGAGCCCCAGCACGTTGTCGATGAAAATGGGCCGGTCCATATCGGCCTCGGTGAAGCCGTAGGATTTTGGGTCAAGCTCCGGCCGATGGGGCATTTCGCGAAGGCCAAGCGGATCGAGATCGGCGGCCAGGTGGCCCCGGATCCGGTAGGCGCGGATGAGCATGAGCGCGCGGACCGAGTCCAGCACGGCGCGTTTGACGGCCTCATCCGAGACCTCGACGCCTTTTTCTTCGGCCTTGGCTTTGATTTTTTGTGCGACTTGCTTTTGTTCGACCTCGACCGGGTATTCACCCGTCAGTGCGCTGGTCAGGTCATCATTGGGCTGCGGCGGCCAATCGGGGCGCGCCCAAGAGGGGCCAGCGGCCTCGCGTTTGACTTCAACCTCCCCGTCGCCAAGGCCCGCAAAGAACGCTTGCCAAGCCTCATCGACCGCGTTGGGGTCATTGGCGTAGCGGGCGTAAAGCTGCTCCAGATACTCGGCATTGTGCCCTTGCATAAAGCTTGAGGCGTGGAATTGGTCATTGGGGGATTGGTCGGTCATGTGTCGTCTCCCATCTAGGCGGTTTGGCGGTGGGGTGATTGAGCTTCGGTCATCGTGCACCTTGCAGGCTTGGTGCGGGCAGGTCGTGTGAATAACCACCGGCGTCGAACATCCAGGCGAGCCGGGTGCGGACGATCTGGGCCAACTCCTCAGTGTAGTAATCTGCGATCGCGCCAAGGCGTTTGTGGCGGTGTACCTTGGTTTGGGGCAGCGCGCCGGGATCGAGGGACAGGCCAGTGCGGGTCGACAGTTGGCTGAGATCCTCGGCCAGGTGTTCGTATCGGATAAGGATGTCCGGGGCGAAGGTATCCCCGATCATCACCACTTTGCGGTCATCGTTCCATGTGTCGCGGACAAATTTGGCAAAGTTGGCTTGGCTGTCCTCTCGGTCTGGTCCGGTCGTATAGAGTCGCGACCAGTGAAAATGTGAGATCACCCGGTCGAACGGATTTCGAACGCAGGTGATCTTGAGATATTTGTCCCAGACCTCACGCTCCAGAAACTTGCGTAGTTTGCGCGCGGGCGTGTGGGGCTGCCAGGTGCGATCAAGCTCTGTCATTGTGTCACGCGGAAGCATACGAAAGCCCATGATGCCGTGGTCACTGATCTCTGCGACACGGCTTTCAAGGGCGGGATTAGGGCCAAGGCCGGTGGCCGCTTCCAACAGCATTTCAACCGAAGTCCCGGCGGTTTTCCGGGTCTTCAGGAAGATCAGCTGATGGGTATGCGACACCAGAACCATGGTTAACCAATGGCCTCCATCACGGCCTCGCCCAGACCGGCGGGGCTCTCGGACACGACAATCCCGGCAGAGCGCATGGCTTCGATTTTGTCATCTGCACCACCTTTGCCGCCTGCGACGATGGCACCCGCGTGGCCCATGCGACGACCCGGGGGGGCGGTGCGGCCTGCGATGAACCCGGCGCAGGGTTTGGAGCGGCCTTTCTTGGCTTCATCCTTAAGGAACTGCGCGGCTTCTTCTTCGGCAGAGCCGCCGATCTCGCCGATCATGATGATGCTTTCGGTTTCATCATCGGCGAGGAACCATTCCAACACGTCGATATGTTCGGTGCCTTTGATCGGGTCGCCGCCGATGCCGACGCAGGTGGATTGCCCCAGCCCGACATCGGTGGTTTGTTTCACCGCCTCATAGGTCAGTGTGCCGGAGCGGGAAACGACGCCGCAGGAGCCGCGCTTGTGGATGTGGCCGGGCATGATGCCGATCTTGCAGGCGTCGGGTGTGATGATGCCGGGGCAATTGGGGCCGATGAGGACGGAGGTGCTGTCCATCAGCGCGCGTTTGACGCGCATCATGTCGAGCACGGGGATGCCTTCGGTGATGGCCACGATGAGGGGCATTTCGGCGTCTATGGCCTCAAGGATCGAATCTGCGGCAAAGGGCGGAGGCACGTAGATGACCGAGGCATTCGCGCCGGTTTCATGCATCGCCTCGTGCACTGAATTGTAGACCGGCAGATCAAGATGCGTCTGCCCGCCTTTTCCTGGCGTCACACCGCCGACCATTTGGGTGCCATAGGCGATGGCCTGTTCGGAATGGAATGTGCCTTGCGACCCGGTGAGGCCCTGGCAGATGACTTTTGTGTCCTTGTCGACGAGTACAGCCATGATTGTCCTGTCTTTCTTTTACTGTTCGTTGCGGGGGCCGCCATGGGCGGCGGCGTATGTGGTTGTCAGGTGGTGCAGACGCTCCAGCCCCATCTCAAGGGTGTTGGCGTTGGTTGTCAGCACGGGTTTGGCGCTGCCTTTGAGCATGAGATGCGTAAAGCGGCGTATCCCGGTGAGGGCGAGGGTCTCTGCCATGTGGTCGGTGAGCCAAAGGCGCAGATGCGCGCCGCGCCCGACGGTGGCCTTGATGCGGGTGATCTCGGACCAGGGGATGGTCGCGTTATGGGCGGAGGTGTCGCGGTAGCCCTCTGGTGACAGCGTGATGACCCGGGTGCGGCCTCTGGCGCTGCGGGCGGCGAAATAGAGCGCGCTAACTGCGAAGAACATGCCGCTTAGGAACAGCACCCACATGATGTCTGTCATACCCACGGAAGACTCAGCTGAGATCATGAGTGCCACGGCGCAGATCACGGTCAGCACCGCGAACAACGCGGCAAACCCGGCGAGCTTGGGCCAGCTTTGGTGGATATGCAGCGTGCGTGTCACGTCGATGTCCTGCGAAATTGGGGTTGGCATGTCGGATCCATCGGTCAAGTTGCTCCGCCGGGCTGGAAGAGAATGACAGAGTAACTGGAGCGATTGCCCGACCATCGGTTGCGCGCGGTGGCGAGGATGC